>CAZCKD010000090.1:0-13172 GCA_964498925.1 uncultured Granulosicoccaceae bacterium | reverse complement strand
GTTTCTGAAACCTGGATAGTAAAGAGGCCAACATCAATCCAACGACGACTACCGTTTACCTCTTTTCCGATGCCAGGTACCAGTACCAACATCAGAAAAATCAGCGAGGTGATGATCATATGCGGACCGTACTTTTCCCAAACAGCCAACGGCAATCGAAAGGTCAGCACGCCGAAAAAGCACCCGATTGCAAGAAAAAACAATTGCCGGGTTAGAAAGAAAAACGGGCTTCCATAGTTCTCGGCTGCGAAAGCCATAGACGCAGAACCAATCATGGCGGCGCCGAACAATCCAAGGACCAGTATTGAGACCAGTAAAGCGCGATCGGAAAATCGATCACCGGATACGTTATCGGCCAACTGTACCGAAGCAGGCGATCGTCCGGTTGCCACTCTAGAGACTAAAGTACTCATGCTGCGAGCACCTCCTCAACCGTTGCGGCAAATTGTTCGCCGCGATCTTCGAAGTTTCGGAACATATCAAAACTTGAACACGCCGGTGAGAGTAAAACAGCGTCTCCACTCAATGCATGTTGATGTGCAATAGAAACAGCTTCCTGCAGATCATCCGCCATGACAATATCGGCCACACCATCGAGCTGCTGTGCAATCTGATCACGATCACGACCGATGAGCACGAGCAACTTAACGTGCTTTTCCACCACACTACGCATTGAACCGAAATCAGCACCTTTAGCAATGCCACCTGCAATCAGCACGACTGGACAGGACATCGATTCAATCGCTTTACAACACGCATCAATGTTGGTGCCTTTGGAATCGTTGTACCAACGAACGCCGTCCTTTTCTCCTAGAAATTCACTTCGATGCGGCAAGCCGGCAAACTCCACCAAGCCATTTTTTAATGCCGGGAAAGGCACTTCCAGTGGCTCGATGAGTGCTAAAACTGCTAAGGCATTGGCTGCATTGTGATCACCAGGCAATGCTAATTCGGATTGCTTCAGCATTGAATAATTATCATCTGCCAAATAAAGATTGTCTTCCCGCACAATTCTGTGCCAACGCGCTTTCGAAGATTCTCTATCGTTAAGCGTGAAGCTATGCATAGTGCGTGATGCCGCTTCGCCGTCATTCGGCCAGGTTCGCAGGTCATCTTTGTTGTAAACGCAATGTTCGGATAGCGCATACACACGCCGCTTAACCTGTGCATAGTGTTCGATGTCGTCATAACGATCCAGGTGATCATCGCTGACGTTCAACACTGCCGCCGACAATGGCTTAAGCGAGCGCGTAGATTCCAGCTGATAACTTGATAGCTCTAGAACGTAAACATCCGCTGCTTCTTGCAAACTTTCCAACGCTGGCAGTCCGATGTTTCCGCAAGCAACCGCATTGATTCCAGCGGTCTTCAATGCGTGAGTTATCCAGGACACGACAGTGCTCTTACCGTTTGAACCTGTCACAGCGATTACGGGCATATCAACAACACCTGCAAATAATTCGATATCACCAATGACATCGACACCAGCATTGAGCGCATCCAATACGGATGGAGTCGAACGAGGAATTCCCGGACTAAGCACGAGCACGTCGAACTGCGCAAACAAACCCGAAGAAAATTCTGTGTGAGCTTTACACCCGTACTCTTCTGTAATAGCAACGGCCGTGTCGTGGTCACATTCGTCGGCTACCTCATACGCAATGTCATGCCGACCGAGAAAGCGCGCTACAGATTTACCCGTGGCTCCAAAGCCAACGACGAGTACGCGCATGGTTGTCAATGTGCGCGGCTGCATCAGCGAATCTTCAAGGTCGAAAGACCCACCAGAACAAGGATTACCGTAATGATCCAGAAACGCACGATGATGCGTGGCTCAGGCCAGCCCTTAAGTTCAAAATGATGATGAATGGGCGCCATACGAAAAATGCGCTTGCCTGTCATTTTGAAGGAGGCAACTTGAAGTATGACTGAGACGGCTTCAAGAACAAAAATCCCACCCATGATGAACAATACAAACTCTTGGCGAACCATAATGGCAACCGCACCTAAAGATGCACCGATACTCAATGCGCCAACATCACCCATAAATACTTGAGCCGGATAGGTATTGAACCAAAGAAAACCAAGCCCTGCCCCAACCAGCGCGCTACAGAATACAGTCAGTTCGCCCGCGCCCTTAATGTTCGGTATGCCCAGATAACCCGCGAAAATCGCGTGTCCCGCTAGATACGCTATTAGCCCGAGACCAGCAGCCACTAATACAGACGGCAAGATAGCCAAACCATCAAGACCATCCGTTAAATTGACTGCATTACTGGAACCGACAATGACTAGGAACGCGAAGGGTATGAACACCCAACCCAGAAAAACGCCAACGTCTTTAAAAAACGGAATGAGAAGCTCTAACTCCGCACGGTCAGACGCCGTAACATACAGAACGACAACGGCAAAACCCGCGACGATAGTTTGCCAGAACAATTTTTCGCGAGCAGTCAGCCCTACTGAGTTGGATAATACAACCTTGCGATAGTCATCCACCCAGCCAATGGCGCCGAAGCCAACCGTAACAAATAGAATAATCCACACCTGCTTGACCATTAGGTCTGACCAAAGCAACGTGCTCAAAGCGACAGCAACGATAATCATGGCGCCGCCCATCGTCGGCGTTCCCGCCTTTACCAGGTGTGTTTGCGGACCATCGCTACGTACAGACTGTCCGATCTTCGCAGCTGTTAACCACCTGATTAGAATGGGACCGACAACAAGACAGATAACCAAGGCTGTCAGGGCTGCAAAAATCGCGCGTACAGTGATGTACTGAACGACCTCAAAACCGGGGTCGATAAGTGACAACCATTCTCCCAGCAGAAGCATCATAGCGAGTGCTCCGGCGTTGTCACATTTAATGGTTTTGTCGACGGCATTAACGCTTTAACAACTCTTTCCATTTTAGAGCCACGAGACCCTTTAACAAGCACCGTGACACCGTCGTCCATGAGTGGTTTTATATCTTTTACCAGCGCCTCTTGATCAACAAAGTGCCCACCAGTGCTTTGTCGACGCTTCACGTTAACGTCCGCCTTTGGTGTTGCACCGGTTAATGAAACAGGCGTGTCAGACGATGTTTTCTCCGGGGAATACGACGGGCTTCCACCAACTGCAAGCGTACCTTTGAATGCCTTGCATGCGTGTGATGATAATGGCCCTGTTGTCCAGATGCCATCAATGCCGCACTGCTTCGCATAGGCACCTATAGAGGCATGCAACGATTCAGCATCCTCACCCAACTCAGCCATATCGCCTAGCACTAAATAACGAGTGCCACTGTAACGGGACAGCACATTAATAGCCTGCTTAGTTGAATCGGGGTTAGCGTTATAACTATCATCAATAAGCGTTGACCCGGTTGCTCCGGCCTTTTTTTCAAGCCGCCCCGGGATAGATCGAACACGCTCAAGACCTCTGACGATATTAGCCGGCTGTATATCCAGACACTGAACTGCTGCAACAGCGGCTAAGGCATTCATGCCATTGTGATCGCCCGTCAATTGAAATTTAGGTGATAAAGACGTACCCAGTGTTTCGATGATCAGTCCTGCACCCGGAACGCCTTGCACATCAGCGCCCGCTGTTAAACCAAAATCACGCTTATTGCAGTGTGATGCTGACTCACGTAGAAAATCTGCAAACGCATCATCTGCATTAATGATGGCGTATCCGTCCTCGGAGAGGCCTGAATAGATTTCGGACTTAGCTCTGGCAATGCCTTCTGTGCTGCCGAATCCTTCAAGATGAGCAGAACCGATGTTATTCACTATCGCGATATCCGGCTTTGCTATTTGCACAAGTCGCGCGATTTCACCGGCATGATTTGCGCCCATCTCAACCACCGCATAGAGGTGCTCTGCTCGCATACCTAGCAAAGTAAGAGGCACTCCGATTTCGTTGTTCAAATTGCCTTTGGTGGATAGAACAGGACCAAGTTGTTTCAATATGGCCGTGATAATTTCTTTAACGCTGGTTTTTCCATTACTTCCGGTAACCGCGATTAAAGGAATACCAAAACGAGAAGCCCACCACGTGGCAAGGCGACCCAACGCGACGACAGTATCCTCTACCACTAACTGCGGTAACTCTGTATCAACCGATTCATGGACCAGAACGGCCTTTGCATCAGCTTCTTGAGCCGCCGCTACAAACTCGTGGCCGTTAAAATTCTCACCTTGAATAGCAACATACAGATCGCCGGCCTTCAGGGTTCGCGTATCAATGCTAACGCCGCTGACATGTTGATCCTGACCAATTAAATCTGCTTGCAAAGCCGTTTGGCAATCGCTCAGTGAAAATCCCATACTCACGAGGCCACCTCCAACGCAGACAATACTTCTTCCTTGTCGCTGAACGGCAAGCGCGTCGTGCCAACCGTTTGGTAATCCTCGTGCCCCTTACCTGCGACTAGAACCAAATCACCGGCATTAGCGTTATCGATTGCGTATTGAATGGCTTTGGATCGATCAGCGATGACAATGACATCTTCGGGCGTGTCAAAGCCTTCAAGTACGGCGGCAATAATGTCTTCAGATGATTCCATACGCGGATTATCGTCAGTTAATACGACGACATCGGCTGCTTGTGCTGCACGAGCCATCGGTGCACGCTTGCCCGGATCCCGATCGCCACCACAACCAAAAACAACCCAGAGCTGGCCCTGACAATGAACCCTCACTGAATCAATAGCGAGCTGCAAAGCCTGAGGAGTATGCGCGTAATCAACAACAACCGAAGGCTTAGGTTTACCACCGAAACGTTCCATTCGACCGGCAACCGGCGAAACAGATTCCAAGCCATGGCGCGCTTGATTAGCCGCAAGACCACAAGCTCTTAAACTGCTGTAACAGGCTAGTAAATTCTCGACATTGAACTTGCCCATCAATGACGTGCTGACAACATGGTCTGTGTCTGCTTCAAGCAGCGTGAAATCCAGGCCTGCGTCGTGTGGATGAATCTGCTCAGCCAGAACGGATATCACATCACCAAGAGCGTCGTCAGTCGAAGACGCTATCAGTTGCTCATGATTCTGTTTGACGTCAGCTGACGAAGCAGACTGATAGACGTAACGTTTTTGAGAAGAGTGTTCTTCGCATAGCGTACGACCAAATGCATCACCTGCATTAAGAACCAATGCAGACAAACCAGGCCATGCAAACAGAGTCGCTTTAGCAGCCTGATACGCTTCCATGGTTTCGTGATAATCCAGATGGTCCCGGCCTAAATTAGTCAACACAGCAACATCGAGTGCTAGATCCTTTAACCGCCCTTCTGACAAACCATGGGAAGACGCTTCAAGTGCAACCACCTCAGCGCCTTGATCACGAAGGCTAGCCAACATTCTGCGCAAGGTAACGACATCGGGTGTTGTTAACTCTGTGGAATCGAGCTGTTCTCCCAAGCCCCAACCGAGCGTTCCAATGTAGCCACAATGACGATTAACACTGTGAAATGCCTGCGAGATGAATCGACACACTGATGTCTTACCATCGGTCCCTGTTACGGCAATCAACGTCATGGCGCGATCAGGATATCCGTAGAACAATGACGCTATATCCGCACATTTTTGATCAATGTCATCAATGACAATAAGCGGAACATTAACCGCACGCAGAGAATCAGCGACATCGGGGAATCGCCGTAACGCATCCGGTGTCGTGGCAACCGCTTTCGCGCCGGCCTTAACAGCACCTTCGGCGTAACGCATACCGTGCGTCACCTCACCACCTACAGCCAGATACAAATCACCTGCTTCGACCAGTCGGCTGTCCAGCGACACACCGCTTATTGGCAATGTCGGCAACGCCTCATTCACCCACTGTTCAAGCAGGCGATCCAATGTCCATGATTGTGCGCTAAGTGTATTCACGAGTTGTCACCCGACTTAGGCTTGAGCGCTTGTGTAGCTGTTGCACGCCGATCATCAATAGCATCCGGCTCGATACCACCGAGCCTCAAACCTTGCGACATGACTTCCGCGAAAACAGGTGCGGCAACGACACCACCAAAGTGCTGCCCGGCTTTCGGATCCTGAACAACAACAGCAATAGCCAATCTTGGATCAGAGACGGGTGCGTAGCCTGCAAACACTGCTATATAGCGGTTTTCAGCATAACCACCTTCCTGCGAACGGTGCGATGTACCTGTCTTTCCAGCCACACGGTACCCTGGAATTTGGGCACGCTTACCTGTTCCTTTGCTGACTACGGACTCAAGCATACCGGTGACTTCGCGTGCTATCTCTGCATCAATTACACGAATACCACCGGGCTCTTCTTCCTCCGCTAAGTAAGAAACGGGAAGCATCACACCATCATTCGCCAAGGTTGCATAAGCACGAACAAGTTGCATGGCTGAAACAGATATACCGTAACCATAAGAAATGGAGGCTTGCTCCGTATGATTCCAAACGGCAGGGTGATTGAAGAAACCCGCTACTTCTCCGGGAAATGCTGTATCGGGAGAATTACCGAATCCAAAGGCATCAAACACTGACCACATCTGTTCTTCTTCGAGCTGACTCGCAACCTTGCTGATACCAACGTTACTGGACTTAGTCACTATGCCCTTAAGATCAAGCCAACCGTGGTCCTTACCGTCATCAGTAATTTCATAACGACCGATGGTGTAACGGCCCGGCGATGTATAAACGATATCTTCTGATTTAAATTTGCCTGATTCCAATGCCGCTGCGATGGTAAACGGCTTCATCGTTGAACCCGGCTCAAACACATCAGTAACAGCACGATTACGTTGTCGCCCACCAGTGCGGTCTGACAAATCGTTAGGGTTGTACGTTGGATAGTTGACCATTGCCATGATCTCACCCGTACGGGTATCCATCACGACCACAGAACCCGATTCGGCTTCGCTATCAGAGACGGCTTTTTCCAAAGCCCTACTCGCAAAATACTGAAGCTGACGATCAATACTGAGCTTTAGATCTTTACCTGGAATAGCAGGCTTGACGATATCCATGCCTGTGATTTCCCGACCCGTGCGATCGCGAATAACACGTCTTGATCCGGACTCACCAGCCAGATAGCTGTTGTAGGCCATCTCCAGCCCTTCACGACCTTTGTCGTCAATGCCTGTGAACCCAACCAAGTGCGCCGACGCACTACCGCTGGGATAATAGCGTCTGAATTCTCTTTGTACTGCAACATGCGGCACTTTTAACGCCAACACTTCATCAACCGTTTCAGGCAGCACATGACGCTTGATATAAATGAATTCGCGACCACGCTTTACGGCGCTATCAACACGACCCAGCAGCTCCGTCGCATCAATGCCAAGAACAGCGGCAACATCTCTTAAACCTTCTCGACTCTCCGCTAACTTTGCCGGCACACCCCATAAAGAAGGTATGGGCGTGCTGATAGCCAGCGGATCACCTGAACGATCGAGTAGATCACCTCGATTCGCCGGTATCGGCACGTTGCGAAGCTGTCGCGCTTTACCCTGACTCAAGTAAAACTCTCGCTCAACAACCTGCAATTGAACGGTACGGATGAGCAACGCTGCAGCCATTCCCACAAAACACAACAGCACCAACCCACGGCGGCGCGACCAGTTAGAGACTTTGTTGTCCGTCGTGGACATTTTGCTTCCTTTTATAGTCATCGCACGATCATCATTGACCCGTCTACACCGGGATAGACCATGCCCAATCGATCACGCGCGGTACGCTCCACAAGACCGTGTTCGGAAAATGTGCTTTCTTCTATTTGTAACTGACTCCACTGCACATCAAGTGCATCCAGAGTCCGCTGATTTCGGCTTAGCTCAACATACGCCTGACGGCTAAGGTGCTTTGAGTAAGCAACGGCTATCGCCGTGCAAAAACACAAGGCGGCAACCAGAGCCGACAATGAAGCAAGCTTACTCATGACACTCGCTCCGCAATTCGCAGAACAGCACTGCGTGCCCGGGGATTCCTTTCCAACTCAGCCTCAGAGGCCTTAACCGGCTTGCCTACTACCTTCCAGGGATGCTCTTCTATTGCAGGTTGAGGCAAATGCCTAGGAATGGAAGGATCAGGTATAGGACGTCGTAGCGCTCTTTTAACAATGCGGTCTTCTAAAGAATGAAAACTGATAACCGCCAACCGACCACCGTGCTTTAGCGCAGATGCAGCTGTTGCAAGCGCAGCAGAAATGGCATCCAGCTCTCCGTTTATTTTTATTCGAATGGCTTGGAAACTGCGAGTGGCAGGATGATGATGACGCTCCCACCGAGGATGTGCCACTTTGACAATTTCTGCTAATTGAAGTGTGCGGGTAATGGGCTTTTCCAGGCGCGCAGCAACGATCGCACCGGCTATCCGACGCGCGTATCGCTCTTCACCATAGTCTCTCAACACCTGCACCAACTCGCCCTCACCTACCCCAGCCAACCATTCCGAGGCTGACAGTCCGTTGCCAGGATCCATACGCATGTCCAAATCACCGTCGCGCGAGAAACCAAATCCACGCTCTGCAACATCAAGCTGCGGTGAAGACACACCTAAATCCATCAACAAACCGTCTACTTCCCCAAACCAACTACGCATCCTCAGCACGGACTCCAAATCGGCGAAATTCGCCTGATGAATCGAAAACCTCGATTCTTCTGAAAACCGTGCATTTGCATCCGCGATAGCTTCTGGATCTCTATCCAGAGCTAACAACTGCCCAGCTTCTTCGAGCTGTGACAGTAAATACCCGCTATGCCCACCTCTTCCGTAGGTTGCATCCACATACCGCCCTGATGGCAGCAGTGACAAACCTTCGACAGCCTCGTGCATTAAAACCGGCACATGACTGGGCACCGAAGGCGCCTCGTCGTTGATGGTCAAAACGATATGTTCTGTAGTTCTGCCGGCATATCAGCCGGATCAAGCTCACTAACTTCCTGCTTCCACTTCTCTGATTCAATTTCCCAAGTTCGCTCATCCCAAAGCTCAAACTTTTTGCCTTGCCCGATCAACACACCCTTGCGATCCAGACTGGCGTACTCCCTTAACTCGTTGGGTAACAACATCCTTCCTGTTCCATCTAATTCAATGTCAGTCGCGTAGCCGATGTAGAGCCTTTGAAGCGCTCGAGTGGTTCGCGATGAATTAGGTAGTTCGTTTAACTGCTTTTCTACTTGCTCCCAGACAGGCTTGGGATAAACCACCAAACAGCGTGCAGGATCAGCTGTAACAACCAGCTCTTTCACACCGTTCTCTTCAAGCCGGTCTCGATGGTTCTTGGGCATAGCAAGGCGACCCTTGGTATCTATGCTCAATTTTGAAATCCCTCGAAACCGCATGATTTGCTAAAAATACCCACTATCTGGCACCAAATGGCACTGGCGCCCACTATACGACCCCTTTGATACACGGTCAATGGAAAGTGAGCTAATCCACAAAAATTTCCTAGCAGGAACAACGATTTAGCGCGCATTACTAGCCCCTTTGTAATCAAAGACTTATGGAGATTTAATAGAATCAAGGTCAGATAAGCTTCGGAACCCCTCGAAAAGTCGTACCCCGAGATATAACCTTTCCGAAAAAATGTTGGCCTTCAATTTTTGAATTCCTCAAATCCGCGATTTTTCGGATCAATTTCTCCGGAAATGCACGAAGCTTGAAAACAGAATTTTCGACGATTTTTTGCGGCAATTTATTGCTGAAAAATGGGGAATAATGACGAATTCCGGCCAACACAAATCGCCGATCAGCGATCACCACAGACTAAGCATTAAGCACTAGGCGTAAACGGAAAGCGGTAGTCACGAGTTATCAGACACAAACAGCTAAATGCTCAGAAGCGAGCCTTCAGGAGCGAGGCAACAGCAGAAAGTGAAAAGTGGGAGTTGGCCGTAAGCCGGGTTCTGTCGAGGGCTGTCATTCATCTAGGCGCTGTGTCACCACAACGCTCAAGCGACCTACCCGGGGACAGCGCGGACCACGCCAATGTCCCTCTATTTGGTCTTGCTCCAGACGGGGTTTACCATGCCATCGAATGTTGCCACCGATGCGGTGCGCTCTTACCGCACCCTTTCACCCTTACCGGCTCCCGATAACTCGTGAAAGATATCAGGCGCTTAGGCGGTCTACTCTCTGCTGCACTTTCCGTAGGCTCACGCCCCCCAGGGGTTACCTGGCGCCTTGTCCTTTGGAGCCCGGACTTTCCTCCACCGACCACGAATGATCAGCAGCGACAACCTGGCCAACTCCCGGGGCGAATGGTATCACTGGCGTTTCAATTCGAGTGAGCGATCGTAAGCTATTTTTCGCGTCACACCGCAAAGCTCAGCCGCACAACGCGCAACTGTTTTAGCTGGGAGATGTTCTGACAGCACAGAGATGGTTTTATCCAGATCGGCCGCCTCAGCAACGGCACTGTCTTCAACGAGCGAAGCACTGCCAATAATGATGACAAACTCACCGCGCTGCTGATCAGTATCCGCTGTCACGATATCAATCACCTCTGAGAGCGTACCGTGAAGCACCGTTTCAAACCGCTTAGTCAGTTCCCGCGCCAGCGTTACCGGCCTGTCACCCCCCATAACAAGCGCAATATCATTAAGACTCTCAAGAATGCGATGAGGTGACTCATAGAGCACCAGCGTATGCGCTAATCCGGCCATAGGCGCAAGCCACTTCTGACGCGCAGAGGATCGGGACGGGGGAAATCCGGCAAATTGGAATCGATCCGTTGGCAAACCACTGACACACAAAGCCGTCGTTACCGCGCAGGGGCCGGGAATCGGACTCACTTTGACGCCAGCAGCGTGACAGGCTTTTACCAAACGATAACCGGGGTCACTAATTAGAGGAGTCCCGGCATCAGTGATTAAGGCTGCAGTTGCACCTGAACTCACGTGATCGATTACCATGTCAACTCGAGCAGACTCATTATGCTCGTGCAGTGTCCACGTCTTGGCATCGATACCATGATGTCGCAGCAGCGGTAAACTATGTCGAGTATCCTCGGCATAAATTCGGTCTACCTGTTTGAGCACCTCAATTGCTCGAGCCGATAAATCGTCCCGGTTCCCTATTGGGGTAGCAACAATGTACAAAGTGCTTTCAGAAAACATGAATTTCCTCAGTGGCAGAGAGTTCGGCCTTAACCAAGGCTTCGCTGCTTACGTTCTAAAAACGACGAAGCTTGCATTCATCGGACTAAGCTTGGTTCTGGCTGCATGCGCAACACCGCAAGCCAGCTTGCCGCCACTGGCCGACAATCCAATGGACGCAAGGGTAACAGACCCCGCCGCCAGACGGCAGCTACAGCTGGGCAATCCAATCGCAGCGGCTGAGGTGTACACCCAACGAGCTAATAGAGCTGGCAACCCTGCTGAACGGCAAAACTATCAATTGCTGTCCGCAGAAATATTGTTTGACCGCTCGCTATTTGAAGAAGGTCAGGAGAAACTCCAAACGCTGCCTCCTGAACTGGCATTGCCTGAGCTTTCAATCAGACGAGATATCCTGACTGCGCGCAGCCATATCAACGACAGAGATGCGGAACTGGCGCTGGACACTCTACCCGACCCTATTGATGTGGAAAGCGCATTTCACCGTGCTCGCCTATTTGAAACACGCGCCCAGGCATACAATATTCTGCAAGACCCGGACAACGAGCTCATTGCTCGTATTGACCTAGAACGGCAAGTTAACGACCCTGATATTACCGTACGCAGTCACGAGCAAATTTGGCGACTACTCTCCACTCAGCCGTTAAACACGCTACGGCGCATGACAACGAATGTCCGCGGTGATATCTACCAGGGCTGGATAGAACTTGCCCTGACACATGCTGCTACCAGCGGCGAAAGTGCCCAGCATAAGAACGGCATCTCTGCCTGGCAATCGCGATTTCCTCAGCATCCTGCTAATCCGGAATTCGTATCATCGCTCTACATGCCTTCCGGCTTGGACAACGAATTCATCAGTGAAAAACCGATTAACCAGATAGCGGTTCTCCTCCCCTTATCAGGGGCGAATACAGCGGCCGTATCAAACGCTATACGGGACGGGCTCATCGCAGCCCACGATTATGAAAAAAGCAATCAGCAAGTACCCGTACTGCGTTTTTACGACATTGGTGATAACTCCGGGTATGTCAGAACCGCTTATCAGACAGCCATCAGTGATGGAGCTGATGCTGTCATAGGCCCGCTGCGAAAAGATGCGGTAGCGGCCATCGTCTCGCAACGTACGGTACCGGTTCCCACCATCACACTTAATACTGTCGAGACGTCTCGACTCTCTGGCGCTGCTGCACAGATCATTCAATTTGGTCTGGCGCCTGAAGATGAGGCACGCAGTGCTGCGGCACGCGCGGCCGGACTATCACTACGCAATGCCATCATTTTACAAGCGGACGATTCGCGCGGAGAGCGCGAAGCTCGCGCCTTTCAAGACGCCATGTTTCTCTATGGAGGGGATGTCGCTCACGTCGCCGTTCTGCCTAAAGACGAATACGACTACTCCAGCCAAATCAAAGAGGCGCTGGGTATTGATAAAAGCGACAATCGCTTCAGAACGCTTAGCAGAGCGATCGGAGAAAAACTGTTTTTCGAACCGTCAATACGTAATGACATTGATGTGATATTTCTTGCCATTACCTCTGAGCAAGCTCGCTCAGTACGACCGCAACTCGATTTTTTCCACGCACGCAGTATTACAAGACTGGGCACATCGCGTGTTGCAGCAATAGATGATGATGCCAGGAACAATAAAGATCTCAACACTATTTTCTATCCGGAAGTGCCCTGGGTATTACGCAAGTCTATGCAGAAGGATCCCGTGCGCAGCCGCATCTTAAGAGAATTTCCTGCCGCCGAAGGGGTATACGCAAAACTCTATGCGTTGGGCGCAGACTCTTATCGCATTGTTACCAATCTCAATGCCTTGAGCCAGGGACAACGACTGTCAGGCTTCACAGGAGGCCTGGAACTGACACCTGAGGGACGCATTCGAAGACATCTGGACTGGGCTCAATATGTCGATGGCGTGAGCGAAACAGTTAAGAGCGTTGAAGCACCCGCCCTACCATCCATTACATCTTCATCGCTTAACTAAGGGATTCGCGTCAACAGGATCACGAGGATTGATCTAAGAGAGTTCAACAACTACACGCATCATGGCAAGGAGGCCAAATGCACACTCGAGAAAAAGGCAACGA
>CAZCKD010000089.1:0-13316 GCA_964498925.1 uncultured Granulosicoccaceae bacterium | reverse complement strand
ACGATGTTTTTTCCGGTGGTGCGATGCCATAAGCCTTCAATTTTTTAAGTCCATCTGCTGAAATCCAATCGGTTGTCCAGGGCGGGCTTAATACTCTTTCGATTCTTGCTGTAAATCCGGCAGATTCCAACGACTCTTTAACGGCATCCTCTATGACTTGAACAGCTGGACATCCAGAATAAGTAGGCGTTAATTTGGCAACGACCGTTCCATTGGATTCAACATGCACGCTTCGTAGGATGCCTAGTTCAGCAACGGTGACAGCTGGTACTTCCGGGTCCAGAACCTTCGCTGCCACGCTCCAGGCAAGGGCTTGCCGCCCCTCGTGCTTCGATGCCGATGGTTCATTGGGCACTGAGTCGATACCACTACTTTGCCAATGAATGGGTTGTTCGCTCATCAGGGGGGCTACCAGTGCAGGTTGGGGTAACTGTGCTGCAAAAACTGTAGATCTGATAAAAGATATCCCATATCTTCAGTGTGTCGTCCATGACGCCCGCCACTGTGTCCGTATGAACAGTCAGGCAGTGAAAGTGTTGCCTGTTCAAGAATGATTGTTAACTCGGCCTGCCATGGTTGTTCGATGCGTGTTGGATCTGGAAGGAGCCCGGCGTCAATGACAGAGCGGCAGTTGTCATCAGTATCAAATAATTCCTTTATGTAAGGGCTGAGAATTTCGACGGCATTCTGCGTGCGTCGGCTACTTTCTACGGTGCCATCTCCAAGTCTGATGACCCATTGTCCCGTATGCCTGACATGGTATTCCGATTCCTTAACTGCCTTGGCGGCAATGGCTGATATGGTTGCATCGGTTGAGTCTGTGGCGGATTGCCAATACAGATTCATGTAGATAGAAAAACAAAGTTGGCGAACCATCGTGTGTGCGAAATCACCGTTTGGACGTTCACACATAAGAAGATTCATGTATTCACTTTCTCTACGTCGATAAGCGATAGCGTCCTCGTCGCGTCCTTGTCCTTCGAGTTTACCTGCATAGGTATATAGTGATCGAGCTTGCCCAATAAGATCAAGTGCGATGTTAGGCAATGCCAAATCTTCTTCGAGTAGCGGTGCATGACCACACCACTCAGACAGACGATGTCCAAGAATCAGATGATCATCCGCAACACGAAGCAGTTGAGTAACAAGAGCGACTCTAAGCGCTGTGTTCGTATCCAGGTGGTTGTCCTGAGCACTCATTACATATGTCCCACGTCGTCAGGAATATCGTAAAACGTCGGATGCCTGTAAATTTTGTCTTCTGCAGGTGTGAACAGAGCGTCTTTAGATTGAGGGTCGCTGGCAGTTATCTGTGCTGACGGGATAACCCAAATTGATTGTCCTTCCCCGCGACGCGTATAGACGTCTCGAGCAGCTTGTAGTGCCATAGTGGCATCTGCTGCGTGTAACGATCCGCAGTGGCGATGCGCCAAACCGCTGCGTGGTCTTATAAATACTTCCCACAAAGGGGTGAGTTTAGAATCTGTCATGACAGTCGACTCACGTTTTCAGCGGTGGTGGATGCTTTACGTGCATGTTGTTTTGCAGCGTGCGCAAGGGCTGCTTCTCGAACCCATGCCCCGTCATCCCAAGCCTTTTTACGGGCGGCAATACGTTCTTTATTCATCAGGCCATTGCCGCTAATTACCTGTTTGAATTCGTTCCAGTCGATTTCGCCGAAGTCGTATCCACCGGAGCCGTTGTTTTTTGATGTGTTCCACTGCAGCTCTGTGTCTGGAATGTTGAGTCCGAGATACTCAGCTTGAACAACGGTTGCATCCACGAATTTTTGGCGCAGCTCATCATTGGTGAAACGTTTTATTTTCCAGGCTTTAGATTGATCACCGTGCTGACTGTCCTTATCGGAAGGGCCGAACATCATCAAGCTGGGCCACCACCAACGGTTCAGTGCATCTTGTGCCATCGATTTCTGAGACTCATCGCCCTGGCACAGACTAATCATGATGTCGTAGCCTTGTCGCTGATGAAAACTTTCTTCCTTGCACACCCGAATCATTGCTCGTGCGTAGGGGCCGTAAGAGCATCTGCACAAGGGCACCTGATTCATGATGGCTGCGCCATCAACCAGCCAACCGATGGCGCCTATATCTGCCCATGTCAGCGTAGGGTAATTAAATATTGAGGAGTATTTTGCTTTGCCTGAAATAAGTTCTTCGGTCATTTGTTCCCGGGAAACACCGAGGGTCTCTGCTGCTGAGTAGAGATACAGACCATGACCGCCTTCATCTTGAACCTTGGCAAGTAATGCGGCCTTACGCTTAAGCGTTGGTGCGCGTGTAATCCAATTGGCTTCGGGTAACATACCGACTATTTCAGAGTGTGCATGTTGTCCGATCTGCCGAATGAGGGTTTTTCGATAGGCATCAGGCATGGGATCGTTGGGCTCGATTTTTTCATCGGCATCGATGCGGGCCTGAAATGCGGCAAGAAACTCAGGCGTTTCCTGGCTATCCAGATTCTTTTCGTTAAGACCCTGGGAGTACATAGGCCGAACCCTCCATATAGCTGCGCAGGCCGGTGCGACTCTCAGAGCAGCTTGCGACAGGCTGAAATAGTAGTTATTTACTACTTTATATTACGAAATTATCGAATTGTCAGATTATTTGTAATATTTATGGGTGGCTGAACCGTTTTTCGAGCATCAATTGGCCGGATTTAGGGGTTGGGGCTTGCCACCATTGTTCGCCGATTCTCACAAGCTGAGGGTACAGGTTACAAATTGCCCGATGGCAGGCGTAGCCGGGCCAGTCTTCTTCAAGCAGTTGTCGAGGTAGTAGCGGGTGGCGCAGCACCAACCTTCGCCAGGCATGAACAATCAGATATCGCGCCGATAGCGCGGATAAAGGTGATAGCTTATTGGTAAGCGAGTGTTCTGCCAGCAAGGGCTGAAGATCTTCAAGGAGCTCGCTGTAACGAATGCGGAGGTTTTCCTGAAGTAGATTTTCAATCGCCCATTGGGGCATTTGCACAGGGTCTGTTGGAAAAAATACGACGCTATTTCCAATGACGCGCGCTTTGTCTTCTTCGTTTAAAAGCAACCAACGCCGGCTTAATGAGAATGCGATGGACGCATCAACGGCATCTTTTGCACTCGCATCGTTGAAATAGGCAAGGCTCCATTGTGTTGAAGGTGATTCAAACATTGGACTGTAGATCCGAGCTGATGCTGCGAGGAATGTTTTTCTACCTGATTCACTGAGCGCATAAAAAGCTAGCCGGCCTTCTTTGTGTCGCTCTACCCAGCCTTCTTTTGCCAGTCTTGATAAGGCAGTACGTAGTGCGTTTTCTTCAATGCCCACATGAGTCGTTAAGGCGAGTAGCTCCTGAACTGATATTGTTTCCTGTCTGGCCTGCACCAGTTCGCCAAAAATGGAAACGACGATGGACCAGACACGAAGGCGCCCGGAATGATGCAAGCGGTGTAGCAACGGCGCAAGTAGCGGATCGCTATTAGTCGCCCAGGTATTTAGGTTCTTAGTCAATGAACCTACTCTGCGTATTTGACCATAGTGAGCAATTCGTACGTTGCCACCAGTGCCTTGTCTTGATTACAAATTTCAACGTACCAGCGTACTTCACCATATTCGTCTGTACGTGGCGTCTTTTTACGCACAGTCAGTGATACTTGAATGCTATCGCCAGGTACAACGGGTTTTTGGAAGCTCAAATTGTTCAATCCTGTATTTGCCAATACTGGCCCCGGCGCGGGATCCACAAACAATCCGGCGGCGAAACTTAACAATAGGTATCCGTGAGCGACTCTGCCGGGAAAGAAGGGGTTGGCGGCAGCAGCGTCATCGTCCATGTGTGCATAGAACGTATCACCGGTGAACGTTGCAAAGTGCTCAATATCGTCCAATGAGATAGTACGGAAATCGGTCTGAATACAATCACCGATATGTAAATCGTGAAAGAACGTCGTAAACGGGTGCTTGTCTACTTGTTCTGATTGAGAGCCGGGTACCCACTGGTTGCCAAGTGTTGTCAGTACATCGGGGCTGCCTTGAATGGCTGTGCGTTGCATGTAATGCATAACACCTCGTACACCGCCCAGTTCCTCTCCACCTCCGGCTCGACCGGGGCCGCCATGAACCATATGCGGTAGCGGGGAGCCGTGGCCGGTGCTTTCCGCCATGGAGGTTCGGTCGTTGAAGTAAAGCCTGCCATGATAAGCGGCAGAGCCCAAAACCATGCGCCGGGCGACATCCGAATCATGAGTAATGACTGATGCCACCAGAGAGCCATCTGCGCGGTTCAGTAGGTCTATAGCCTGATCAATATCAGAATAAGGCATAACCGTGCTGACAGGACCAAACGCCTCTATACGATGTATCGACTCTGCCTCGTGGGGATTTTCACAGAGCAATACATGCGGCTGCAGAAAAGCGCCTTTGTCTTTATCTGCACCTGATACGGTACACGCTCTATCAGCGCCGAATACTGGTTCGCATTCATGGCTTAATAGGGCAATTTTATCCAGAACATCCTGTCTTTGAGCTGCTGATACCAGCGGACCCATTTGCGTCTTTTTATCGGCGGGATGGCCAAGAACAATTTTCTCCAGCGCAAAACTCATTGCATTGATGACAGCGGGAACATGTTGTTGGGGAGCGATGATGCGCCTTATTGCTGTGCATTTTTGTCCGGCTTTGACGGTGAGTTCCCGGGTGCATTCTTTTATGAATAGATCAAACTCCGGCGTGTCCGGCGCTGCATCCGGGCCGAGTACCGATGCATTCAAACTATCCTGTTCAGCCACAAATCGAACAGCATTTTGAAGAATGTTTGGTTTGGCGCGAAGTACGGCGGCTGTTTTTGCCGAACCCGTAAAACTGATGACGTCTTGACTGCCCACGTGATCCAGTAAATCGCCGCTACTGCCAGAGATTAATTGAATAGCGCCTTCGGGTAACAGCTTACTGCTTTGTAGAATTCGGAAAGCGGCTTCTGCAACATAGCCCGTGGAGGTCGCAGGTTTTATGATTGCAGGTACTCCTGCAAGAAGTGTCGGCCCAAGTTTTTCCAGCATGCCCCACACCGGAAAGTTATAAGCATTAATGTGAACGGCTACCCCTTGTAAAGAGGTGCAGACATGTTGCCCGAGAAAGCTTCCTTTTCTGGAGAGTATTTCAACATCGCCATCCAGATAGATCGTTTCATCAGGCATTTCGCGACGCCCCTTCGAGGCGAAAACGAGTAGGGTGCCTATGCCACCATCGATATCGATCTGGCTGTCCGCTAGGGTGGCGCCAGTGTTATAGGCTAATGTGTAAAGGTGCTCACGATGCTCTTTGAGGTGCAATGCCAGCGCCTTGATCATCCGAGCTCTGTCATGGAAAGTCATCGCACGAAGGGCCGGGCCGCCCTTGGACTTGGCGTACGAGATCATGTCTTGAAACGGTAAAGAATTCGAGCCGGCTTTCGCAATCTGTTCGCCATCGACTGCGGAGCGGATAATCGTTGAATCGGGCGACGGATTGATCCATTGGCCGCATGAAAAACTTTGAACGTCTATTAGGGGCATGTGAATTCAGGCTAGCAAGGCGTAAGGGGTTTGATCAGGTTCAAATGTACAGCAATTGAGATCGGCTAAAACTGGCGTACTCATTAGAACACAGCCACGTCCGGTTTCAGGGAGCTGCGAGACGGTTGAAGAAGGGCTAAATTTTCTGTTTGGTGGTCTGTCGACTACGTGGGGGTGGTTTGACTCGTCAGAGGGATTATGCGAGATTTCACCCGTTACGCTCTTGTGCCGGTTACCCTCGTTAGTGCTAGTTAAGAGCTCGTCACATTGAACTGGAGTCATTCAAACGTGTTGGATCTATCGCCTAAGCCTTCGGACCTGGAAGCCATTGAAATTGCGTCGCGCGATGAAATTACGGCTTTACAACTTGATCGTCTGAAGTGGTCGCTTAGCCATGCTTATCGCAATGTCCCGCATCACAGAAAGGCGTTTGATGATGCAGGTGTGCATCCCGATGATCTTCATTCTTTATCTGATTTGTCGAAGTTTCCGTTTACTTTAAAACAAGATCTCCGGGACAACTATCCGTTTAGTATGCTTGCCGTTCCTCGCGAAGAGGTGGTCCGCATTCACGCATCGTCAGGCACAACAGGAAAGCCGACGGTTGTCGGTTATACACAGAATGATGTCGATATGTGGGCAGATGTCATGGCTAGAAGCTTACGTGCCTCTGGTCTTCGTAAAGGCGATGTTCTTCACAACGCGTACGGCTATGGTCTGTTCACGGGTGGGCTTGGCGTGCATGGTGGCGCTGAAAAAATGGGGCTGGCGGTCGTGCCGGTTTCTGGCGGTATGACAGAAAGACAGGTCATGCTCATAGAAGATTTTCAAGCGGCCGGTATCACTGTGACGCCATCTTATATGCTGTCAATTCTTGACGAATATCGTCAACAAGGGAGAGACCCTAAAGACAGTCCCTTGAAGGTCGGTATCTTTGGTGCCGAGCCGTGGACCAATGCTATGCGCTTGGAGATAGAAGAGGCCTTTGATATGCACGCCGTTGATATCTATGGCTTGTCCGAGGTGATTGGTCCTGGCGTCGCGAACGAATGTGTTGAATCTAAAGATGGCTTACACATTTGGGAGGATCATTTTTATCCGGAAGTCATCAATCCTGAAACCGGTGAAGTGCTGCCTGATGGAGAACAAGGTGAATTGGTTTTCACGTCATTGACGAAGGAGGCGTTCCCGATTATCCGATATCGAACACGAGATTTGACTCGCTTGCTGCCCGGTACAGCTCGAACCATGCGAAGGATGGAAAAAGTCACTGGTCGCAGTGATGACATGATGATATTGCGCGGCGTCAATGTGTTTCCAACACAAGTGGAGGAGCAGGTGCTTAAACTAGATTCCCTGGCCACCCATTTTCAGGTTGAATTAGTTCGTCGAGAGCGCATGGATCACATGATTGTGCATGTTGAACAGCGGGATGCGTCTTCAGATAAAGCATCGGGTGACACGCTGGCCGGTATGATAAAAGCCAATATCGGTGTTTCAGCGGAGGTGCAAGTCGGCATTCCTGGCAGTGTGCCGCGCTCGCAAGGTAAAGCGGTTAGAATTTTAGACAATAGAAAGTTAGAGTCTTAAGTCAGTGTTAACGTCGGTTGAATCGTCAGGCCAATGGTCGACAGTGGGTAACTATGCCATCGACAGTGAGCCTGATATGCAGGCGTTTGGTCGTACACTTGTTGAAAAGCTACCCAGAGGAACACTCGTTTCTTTGTCGGGCGAACTGGGTGCAGGCAAGAGCGTGCTTGCCCGTGCCATGATCCACGCCTTGGGGTATAACGGTCGTGTTAAAAGTCCTACCTATACGCTGATAGAAACCTACGATGTTGAAGGTTCATCTGATGAGCATCGCTATCGTATTGCACATATGGATCTTTACCGATTAGCAGATCCAGAGGAGCTTGATTATCTGGGTTTTGAAGATGTGTCGCGGCAATGCGACCTGATGATTATTGAATGGGTTGAAATGGGTGGAGATCGTGTCCCGGAACCTCAAGTCAGAATCACTATCGAGTATGCCGAAAACGATTCACGTATGTTGATATTAGAAAGCACATTGGATTTAAAGATCACTTGATAAGGTAAGTCGCTTTTTTATCCGGTGCGTAACACGGGAAACCAATCTTCTCTTAAGGTATCGCCTTGTTTCATTCCGTGTCCGGGAAAGGGCGGAGATGTTTTTCCTTCGCGTTCAACATAGCGCGCATCGTCGCCTACCAATCGAACGGAAAACGCTCGTCGTCGTTGAGCGGTTTCGTTGCCGCGGGCTCCATGCAGTATTTTGTAATGAAAGGCGACGGCGTCTCCAGGTTGCATTTCCCATTCAAGAATTTTCATACCTTCTGCATCGGGATCTGGGACGTTCTGGTATTTATCGCTATCAGGATAAAAGTTATCTTCCTTAAGCCATCGTGTGGGTAACACGGGTTTATCCCAGAGGTGCGATCCGGCCACACAACGCAGGCTTGCCTCTTTGACGGTGTCTAGAGGAGACCAGAAAGACACAGTCTGTTTTCCATCCACAAAATAGTAAGGACTGTCCTGGTGCCAGGGTGTGGGTTTCGTTGTGCCGGGCTCTTTGACCAATACGTGTTCGTGAAAGAGTTGCACTTTCTCAGATGCCATAAGCTCCGCGGCAACTTCAGCTAGCTGCGACTGACGGATGACGGTTTCAAAAGCACTGATACGCGACCAATTGCAATAGTCATCAAAAAATCTCCCTTGTTCCCCTTGCTGTAAATTTTCGGCAGCATAAGGACCGGGCTGGTTCATGTTTGTGTCGATGCCATCTCGAAGGAGGTCTATCCATTCGGAAAATAGTCCGGGTATCAAGACGACTCCGTCTAATGCGAAGTCTTCGATAATCTTTGGGTTAAGCAACGATGAAGGCATAGGGGGTTGCTTTACATTTGCTGAAAAATCCAGAATAGGTTGATCCGCTCTTGCACGCAAGTGGTTGCGATTTTATGGAACCAATTTTGGTGGTGCTGTTAGGTATACCTGCCGCCGTTTAGGATCGTGCAGCTGTTTTGTAATGTGTGATGCAAGTTCAACAGGCAAAAAAAAGCGACTGATGTATACCAGTCGCTCAATGAGGAATCACTTTGAAAGGAGAGTAAGTTAGAGAAAGGAGAAGATCATTGGTTCCCGTTGAACATTAATTATCGACAATAATGTAGTTCCGGACTCGATTGACACCTTCTAGCTTCAATGCCGCTCTTTCTGCATGAGCTTTGTCGATGACAGTGTCAGCATAGCCGTGAAGTGTGACAACCCCGTTGCGTAAAACGGCATTGACTTGACCCCGTGAAACTGCTGAATTAACGACGCGATTAAGTACGCCGGCACTAATGTCGGCTAGAGCAACTTGGGCAAAAGTACTTGCCATGAGCAACGTTGATAGTGCGACTAAATGACGAATTTTCATGCTAAATATCCTCAGTTGAAAGACAAAATTACGGTTGAGGTGGGCGAAGTTGCTTTTTTTCCGGAAATGGGTTGTGTGATGGTAAAATGACGCTCTGATCGAAATTTCTATATTCGCTTTATTTCATTTGCTTATGGTTTAAGAGACATGCGTCCTATGGGTTAAGTTTCGTTGGGCGGTATACAGATTTGTCAGTTATTACCGCTTTTACTGGAATTTATCTCGTGATCTTCTATGCTTAAATCGGCGGGCGTACCCGTCAATAACAAGAAGTTGGGCTGTGCGATGCACCAACTCGAGACGATTGATGCATTTAATGGGGAACGTGAGTTGACTGCTCGGATTAGAAAGTACGTCCAATTAATTCTTACGGCTATCTTATTAGCCTCGCTTTCAGCTGCTTCAGCCGGTGCAAAGCTGTACGGTTTTCGAATCGTTCAGCAAGACAACGTGATGTTGCACTTTGACCTGGACTCATCGGCCGCTGCTGCAGAGCTATTCTCACTGACTAATCCACATCGGCTTGTCGTGGACATGCCACGCACGACGCTAGATACGAGTTTGCCGGCCGAGCGATTCTCGCAAGGTGTCGTTAAAGGTATTCGTTATGGACAGCATGGCGAAGCGTATCTCAGGGTTGTGATTGATTTGCGCCAGGCTGTTTCACCCACTTATCAAGTAGTACCAAGACAAGGTGGTCAGCGTTTGGTTGTCGACTTGGGCATACCCAGCACCACGACTTATGCCGAGCAAAGTGTTCTTCCTGTGGCAGAGCCTCAGGCCGCGAACGAAGCAGTGGAACCTGTCGCCGAGCTGGTTGATGCTGCACCGCTCAGAGATGCTGTGATTGCCATCGACGCCGGTCATGGTGGAAAAGATCCCGGCGCTGTTGGCCCGAACAAAACCCTGGAAAAAAACATAACGCTCGCCGTCGCTCAAAAGCTATACCAACGACTGCTCAAGCAGCCGGGTATTAAGCCTGTCATGGTGCGCAACGCGGATGTATACGTTGGCTTGCGCATGCGCATGGCGATTGCGCGAAAGCAGGGGGCAGATTTGTTCGTATCCATCCATGCTGATGCGGTTGATAGGCGAGGCGCTAAAGGCAGCTCTGTCTATACACTGTCTATGGATGGCGCCACTTCTGAGGCTGCCGCCTGGCTTGCTAAAAGTGAGAACGAATCTGCCGCGCTTTTCGGTGAAGTTGAATTAGAAGGCAAGGATGACATTTTGAGTCAGACGCTTCTCAATTTGGCACAAAGCTCAACCATGGAAATGAGCATGGAAGTGGGCGCTGATATTCTTCAGGAACTTAAAAACATCGGTAATGTGCATAAAAGATCCGTTGAGCAGGCAGCTTTCGCGGTACTAAAAGCACCGGATATCCCGTCTGTATTGGTCGAAACCGCATTCATTTCCAATCCTGAAGAAGAACGCAAGCTGAACAGTCGAAGCTATCAGAATAAATTGGCTAGTTCGATTGAGCGCGGGATAGTTCGCTTTTTGTGGAGACGTGCCCCTGAAGGTACGTTTTTGGCGGCGGAACGTAAAAAGCAGGGCTAAGCAACAGGTTATAATGCTCGCAAGATGGGTTGTTCTATCAGCGGTTAATTAAAGCGCTGACTAGGAGTGCCCAAAACGGGTATCCATTCTCAGCCGAAGTCATCTATGCCGACCATCCAACAGCTCCCCGATCATCTGATTAATCAGATTGCTGCAGGTGAAGTTGTCGAGCGCCCGGCTTCTATTGTGAAAGAACTGGTTGAGAATTCTCTTGACGCGGGAGCCAGTGAAATTCGGGTGGACCTAGAGCAGGGTGGCCTGGAAAGAATCAAGATTCTGGATAACGGCTGTGGTATCGATGCGGATGATCTTCCCCTGGCATTGAGCCGACATGCCACCAGTAAAATTCGGTCCATGGAAGATTTATGGGAAGTAGGAACCCTGGGATTTCGCGGGGAAGCACTTCCCAGTATTGCGTCAGTATCGCGTCTTACCATGACCTCGCGCACGGCTAACTCCGAACACGGAGCGAGAATCGCCTATCAAACGGACGGCAATATGCGGCATGAGCCAGCGCCGCATCCGGTGGGAAGCACCGTTGATGTTGCCAGTCTTTTTTATAACGTCCCTGCGCGACGAAAGTTCATGCGCACGGCGCGCACTGAATATTCACGATGCGAAGCGGTGATAAAAACGCTGGCCATGGCAGAACCGCAGTGTGCTTTTACACTGGCGCATAACGGTAAGGTGACTTTTGAATGCAAAGCGGCTTTAGAAAAAGATGCGCAAAGTCTACGTATCGGCAAAATATTAGGTAAGGGTTTTGGTGAAGCTGCGCACTCGGTCCATGTTGAAGGGGCTGGACTTGTACTTAGTGGCTGGATTGCAGATCCTTCATTCTCGCGCTCCCAAAGTGATATGCAGTATTTCTATGTCAATCAACGGGTAGTCCGCGATAAGGTGATCGCTCATGCGGTCAAACAAGCCTACAGTGATCTGATCTACCATCAGCGATTTCCGGCGTTTGTTCTATTTCTTCAAATGGATCCGGCAGCGGTGGATGTCAATGTTCATCCGGGTAAGCAGGAAGTCCGCTTTAGAGATAGCCAGCTTGTGCATGGATTTATCCGACGCTCCATCAAAGACTTTTTGGGTGCGGTCACGCCAGAGCATGCCCTAGAGGGAGCTACGGAGATGTCCGGGCCGACCGGTGAGGGTGGATTCAACGATGCTGCGTTTGCAGGCACTTCGCCTGGCTATGCTCATCCACCCGTCCAACGACCGATGCCTTTGCAGATTCGGGATCAGTTTAATGCGATGAGCCGATTAGGCGGAGCTGCGGAGGCTGCCAAACCTATTAGTCCTTATTCAGCAGGCACGAATGACGTTGCAGCGATGCTGGATCAATCTGAGCCTGAGTCGGTAATTCCACCGTTGGGTTTTGCCCGAGCACATTTGCACGGTGTTTATATCCTTGCGGAAAATAAAAACGGCATGATAATCGTTGACGCTCATGCAGCCCATGAACGCATTACTTACGAGCGCTTGAAAGAGGCCTATGACGGCAACACCCTGAACACACAAGCCTTACTGGTGCCCGTCACCATGGATGTTAGTGAAGCTGAAGCGGATCGTTGTGAGCAGGAGTCGGATTGGTTGTTGTCCCTGGGATTTCAAGTGGACCGACTGGCACCGGAGCAGCTGTGTATTCGAGAGGTTCCAGCCATCCTCGGGCGATGTGATGTCAACGCCCTGCTGCGAGATGTGTTGTCAGATCTTATGAGCCATGACTCCAGTGAAAGACTTGCCGGTGCTGTGCACGAAGTTCTGTCATCGATGGCTTGTCACGGATCTGTTCGAGCGAATCGAGCCTTGAGTCTGTCCGAAATGAATGCATTACTTCGACAAATTGAATCAACGCCGAACAGTGGTCAGTGCAATCATGGCCGTCCAACATGGACCGCTATGAGTATGAAAGAACTCGATTCGCTGTTTATGCGAGGTCGATGATGTTTAAAACGGCCCGACGATACCGTTGACGATGTTGCAACCTTGCGAGTCCGGCGCATCGGCCCCGATTTTTTTAATGGGCGCTACCGCCTGTGGGAAGACCGAACTTTCATTAACGATGGCCCGGGAGCTCAATGCTGAAATAATCAGTGTTGATTCCGCGTTGGTTTATCGCGGGTTGAATATCGGTACGGCAAAGCCCACGCAAGAGGAGCAAGCGATTGTTCCTCATCATCTAATTGATATTTGTGACCCTTGGCAGAGTTACTCTGCAGCACGATTCATCGATGATGCCTGTACTGCCATAGCTACGTTAAACGCGAATGGCAAACGTGCCTTATTGGTTGGCGGCACTATGTTGTATTACAAAGCTCTGGAGGAGGGGTTGGCGAAACTACCCGATGCGGATGCGACGTTGCGTAAGGCGTTGACTGCTGAGGCCGAGGTGCGTGGCTGGCCTGCTATCCACGCAGAATTGGCTTTGGTAGATGCTGAAGCAGCGGCTCGCATACACCCGAATGACCCTCAACGAATACAGCGGGCGTTGGAGGTTTACCGACTCACGGGGATCCCGATGACAGAATTGCAGCGTCGCACAGAGTCTCCATTGAGCCAAGCGCCTATAAAATTTTCTTTGATTCCCCGTGACCGGAGCTGGTTGCATGAACGTATCCAACGGCGTTTCGATCTGATGGTCGATGGTGGGTTTCTTGATGAGGTGCGGGGGCTTATGGACGATGAGCGTAATCACTTGGATTTACCCGCCATTCGAAGTGTGGGGTACCGTCAGGCGTGGGAATTTTTACAATCACGCCGGAA
>CAZCKD010000088.1:3346-13367 GCA_964498925.1 uncultured Granulosicoccaceae bacterium | reverse complement strand
CGCTGGATGTTCCTAAGATGATTGGCCGCAAGGACAAAATTGTTCAAGAGCTTACCGGCGGTATTCAGATGCTGTTTAAACAAAATGGCATCGATTGGTTGCAGGGCAGTGGTCAATTACTTGCCGACAAGCAAGTCAAAGTCACAGGGCATGACGGCAAGGCCACTGAATATGCGGCTGAAAACGTCATCATTGCTACAGGCTCTGTCCCCATTGCGCTGTCAGCTACCCCTCTTGAAGGCAACATTGTTGTCGATTCTGAAGGGGCGCTTGATTGGGAGGCTGTTCCGGGTAGCGTGTGCGTCATCGGTGCTGGTGTTATTGGTTTGGAATTGGGCAGTGTTTGGCGTCGTTTAGGCTCAAGCGTCGTATTGCTTGAAGCGCAAGATACGTTCTTACCTATGGTTGATAAGGCGGTTGCCCGTGAGGCGGATCGTGCATTTACTAAACAAGGTATGGAAATTCGTCTTAACACGCGAGTGATGGGCAGTGAAATTAAAGACGGTAAAGTTGTTGTCTCTTATCAAAATGCGGACGGCATGCATGAGCAAACGTTCGATAAGTTGATTGTTGCTGTGGGTCGTCGTGCATTCACCGACGATGTCTGCGCATCTGAGGCCAATGTTCAACAAGATGAGCGTGGCCTGTTCCACGTTAACGATCATTGTGAAACTAATGTGCCGGGCGTATATGCCATTGGTGACGTTGTCAGAGGCCCGATGCTGGCACACAAAGGTTCAGAAGAAGGTGTCATGGTGGCAGAGCGTATCGCCGGTGAAAACGCATCGCTTAATTATGATGTTATGCCTAACGTTATCTATACCCATCCGGAAGTTGCCTGGGTAGGTAAGACGGAAGAGCAGCTCAAGAGCGAAGGCGTTGATTATCAAGTGGGTAGTTTTCCATTCGCGGCCAGTGGTCGTGCAAAAGCCAAGGGTGACACCACTGGTTTGGTTAAGATTATCCGTGACCGTTCTAATGATCGTGTATTGGGTGCTCATCTCATTGGCCCAAGTGCGTCCGAACTTTTAGCTCAATCGGTTCTAGCGATGGAGTTTGATGCAACCGTAGAAGATATTGCACAGACTATTCATGCACACCCGACTTTGTCAGAAGCTATGCATGAAGCAGCATTGAGTGCTGATGGTCGCGCCATCCATATTGGTAACCGAAAAGCGAGATAGCTTGAAGGATGCGACTTTCAAGTGATTACTGAGGAGAATAATTACTTGTGAAGTCGCGTTCCATTACCTTGTTGGTGCTTGCCGAAGTGTCGGCCATGACTTTATGGTTTGTCTCTTCGGCAACACTGGTTGATTTACGTCAACAAATCGATATCAGTGCCGTGCGATCTGCACTGTTGGTATCCAGTGTGCCGGCGGGCTTTGTTATCGGTGCTCTCTACGTCGCAATGTCGGGGATAGCTGATCGATACGATCCGCGTCGCGTGTTCGCGCTCTCTGCGGTGTTGGCGGCGATATCAAATGCTCTTCAACTTGTTGTGAGCCCGGGCGGAGAACTCAGTATTCTGCTGCGTAGCTTTACTGGCTTGTGTTTGGCCGGTGTTTATCCGGTAGGTATGAAAATCGCGGTCGGCTGGGGTAAGGAAGATCGTGGCTGGTTAGTAGGGCTCTTGGTTGGCGGCTTGACGTTGGGGTCCGCGGCTCCTCACTTGCTGGCATGGCTAGGCGGTTCTAATTGGCAGCTCACCACTGTGTTGGCTTCCGTATTAGCATTCGCAGCAGCCATATTGGTCTTAATGACCTCACTGGGCCCCTATCATGCGGCTCAGTCAAAAATGGATCCACGTGCGGTGACGCTTGCATGGACTGATAAAAAACTGCGCCGGGCATTCCTAGGCTATCTAGGCCATATGTGGGAACTCTATGCGCTGTGGGCTTGGATTGCTCCTGCGGCTGCAGCGTCCTATCTGCTTCAAACAACACCTGAAAATGCGCTGAGTTGGTCGAAGCTGACAGCGTTCATTGCGATTGCGTCAGGTGCGTTGCTGTGTCCGTTCGCAGGACGAATAGCGGATCGTATCGGAAAAGCTGAATTAACCATTGTGGCCATGACCATTAGTGGTACGTCTGCTTTGCTGGCTGCCATGTCGTTTGGCGGGCCGGTCACACTCATGGCTGCTATTTTCGTCCTGTGGGGCTTGTCTGTTATACCCGACTCGGCTCAGTTCTCTGCGTTGGTAGCAGACCTATCTCCCGGAGAGATGGCGGGCAGTCTAATGTCGCTGCAAACAGCATTGGGTTTTGCATTGACTATTATGACGGTTCAGGTATCACCGTTTATTGCTGATATTTTTGGATGGCCAGCCCTGTTTGTCATTTTGGCGCTGGGGCCTGCAGTGGGAATAGGCTCCATGCTTGGTTTAATTAAATCTCGCAGTGTCGTTGATAAAACTGATAATTAAGTCAAAGCCTAGGTAACTGCATTTGACTACCCTCTTAGAATGAACACGGTTGAAAAATTTGATTACATCGTTATCGGTGCTGGCTCCGCAGGGGCTGTCGTTGCTAATCGATTAAGTGAATCCGGCCGTCACTCGGTGTTAGTTCTGGAAGCTGGTGGCTCTGATCTTACCCCCTACGTTCAAATGCCTTTAGGGTACGGGAAAGTTTATTACGACGAAAAGGTTAATTGGAAATACCAGACAGAACCAGTTGAGCAGCTAAACAATCGCCCCAGCTACTGGCCGCGCGGGAAGGTGCTGGGTGGATCAAGTTCTATTAACGCGATGGTGTACGTCCGTGGTCACCAAAGCGACTATGCGCAGTGGGAAGATGTAGCGCCCGGTTGGGGTTGGTCTGATGTGGAGCCTGTCTTTCGACGCATGGAAAGATGGGGTGGTGAACCGGATACACGACGCGGGAAAGATCGGCCTCTGTCAGTTACCGATATTTCAGACATGGCACATCCACTATGCGATACCTATCTACAAGCTGCCCAGCAGTTGCAACTGGGTGTTAATGATGATTACAACGCAGGGGATATGGATGGTGCTGCGCTGTATCAAATAACAACCGACAAGGGTTTTCGCGCATCGACTGCAAGGGCTTATCTTCGTCCTGCGATGAAGCGCGCCAATCTTGTTGTGCGTACAAGAGCACAAGTACATAAAGTTATTATCGAAGGTGGTGTAGCCGTCGGTGTGCAGTACCAATACAAAGGTGAGATAAGAGTAAGCCATGCCCGTGCAGAAATCATTTTGTCTGCAGGCGCAGTCAATTCACCGCAATTGATGCAGTTAAGCGGCCTCGGCCCAAAAGACGTACTTGAATCTGCTGGTGTAAAGATAAACAAAGCATTGTCGGCAGTCGGGCAGCATCTTAGTGATCATCTCGGTGCCGATATTGTTTGTCGAACCAATGTGCCCACGCTTAATCAAGCGCTAGGCCCTTGGCATGGAAAAGTGCGCGCAGCGCTGCAGTTTGCGTTTAATCGAAAAGGACCATTGAGCTTAAGTTTAAATCAAGCCGGCGGATTCATCCGGACACAAGAGAATCTTGAAGGGCCGGATATGCAGCTCTATTTTTCCCCGGTTAGCTATACAAGAGCACCGGTTGGAACACGACCCTTGATTAGTCCAGATCCTTTTCCCGGGTTTTTAATAGGATTTAATCCGTGTAAGCCAACCAGTCAAGGTTATTTGAAAATTCAGTCGGCAGATCCCATGCAAGCACCGTTCATTCAACCCAATTACATGAGTACTGAGCACGACAAAAAACTCATGATGGACGGTATGCATTTGATGCGAAAATTTATCGATACACCTGCATTTAAAGATGTCGTAGAACACGAGGTTTACCCTGGTAACGAGGTGCAGGGAGATGAACAATTGCTAGAGTTCGTTCGAGAAAACGCCTGGACGGTTTTTCATCCTTGTTGCACTTGTCGAATGGGGTCCGATGATTCGACCTCAGTTGTTGATGCAAAGCTTCGAGTGCACGGTGTGTCAAAGTTGCGCATTGCAGATGCGTCTGTCTTTGCCACCATTCCTACAGGGAACACCAATGCTCCATCGATAATGGTGGGCGAGAAAGCCAGTGATTTGATATTGGCTGATGCTAAATAGAAGCCTGAAAAGCATATACACCAAAATTCTATTACAATTCGCGCCGATCAATAGCGGATAAAGAGATTTCCATGCCTCGGCAACTTACCGACTACCGTGCACTTACCTTTGATTGTTACGGCACCATGATTGATTGGGAAGGAGGCATTTGGGATGCCTTGCAACCACTCATAGCGAGCAATCAGCGCGATGATATTACTCGCGCTGTGGGGTTGGAGTCTTTTGCCATCCACGAAACTGCTCAGGAAGTAGCGACACCAGGTTTGCTATACCCCCAATTGTTGGAAAAGGTTCATCGTTCTATGGCGGATGCGTTTGAGCTAAAAACTTCTGAAGAGATGGATAAGGCCTTTGGAGATTCAGTACCGTTTTGGCCAGCGTTTGAAGATTCTGCTGATGCTTTGCGAATACTTAAAAAACATTTTAAGTTGGTGATTTTATCCAACGTTAACAGGGACGGATTTGCGGCTTCAAATCGTAGGCTGGGTGTAGAGTTTGATGCTATCTATACTGCTGAGGATGTCGGTAGTTACAAGCCTAATGATGCAAATTTTGATTATTTGTTAAAGCAAATAAAGGATGATCTGGGTGTTGAGAAAGCAGACATCTTGCACACAGCGCAAAGCTTGCATCACGATCATGTGCCGGCAACTCGAGCCGGATTAGATAAAGCGTGGATCGATCGCCAGAATCTAGCGAATAGCGATAACTGGGGTGCGACGGCGGTTGTTGAGATTAGACCGGATGTTGATTTTCATTATCGGACGCTGATGGAGATGGCTAAGAGCTTATAACGCTTCGTCTCGGACTCGTCCCGGCTAGTTTCCAAAAATATATTCCTGCCCCTCCAACCAACCTTGATTATCAAAATACGATTTGAGCTGCTGTCTGGCTTTTGGATCTGGCAATGCGGTAATCACGAGGCTCTGAGATCGTCGGGTCTTTAAGTCGTAGTAGTCAATGACGGGCTTGTTTCTTTTTTGCCTGGTTGCATCAGAGGGGCGAATATCAACAAAGCCAGCTACTGTGATGTTTAAGTCTTCAAGAGCATCATGCCAATGCCTAGCGTGTTTTCCAGTGCCGCATATCCATACACTGCGTTCTGCTTGAAGACCCAGCTTGTTGCTTGGCTGTGCAGCCGCCCATGCACTGCAACGTGTGAAGGCCTCTCGTCGGTAGCGGGTGTCGGAATACGTTAGTCGTTCTGGATGTTCACGCCAGTCTTGTAGTATTGCGTTAGGTTTACCAAGGCCGAACCCCATCGTCATGGCGCGAAGTATAAAATCGTAGTCTTCTGGGCCGTCGAATTTACGATAACCATTTAGTGATTGCCATATAGATTGATGTGCCATCCAAGTCGGATGTGGCATTGGGCATTCGGTAAAACAAGCGTTGGCAATGTCAGCGGGCTGGGTAAGAATGTTGAGCCAGTCGGCGTATCGTAAATTGCCTGCCTTGACGCCATCGGTGCTACCCGATTCATCAATAAAGCGAATGCGTGTGGCACATATATCTACCTTTGATGTGTTCAGTAAGTACTGACGCTGAGCCTCCAGGCGTTCAGGGTAAGCGACATCGTCATCATCCATGCGCGCAATAAAGGGCGCGCGGGCTGCGGCCAGCCCTGTGTTCAATGCCGAAACAATACCTTCGCCTTCTCTGGCTATGCCTCGTATTCTCGGATCGCGAGGGAGCTTTCGCAGTAACTCCTCTACACCGTCATGGCCGATAAGCAGAATTTCGATAGTGCTTAGCGTTTGCTTGAGTAGGCTATCAACTGCTTCTGCCGTTGTTGCCCGCCAGCTTTTGACGGGCAATAATACGGAAACCTCCGGCTTCAGGACTTCCACTTAATACTGCAGCCCACGCTCGGTCTGGAGATCTCCGGCGCTGGGTTGCCTGCCAACATGGATGCCGCTGCATTTACGAGATCTAGACCGTGTGCCTGTCCGGCACCCGGACGGGTTTCATCAAATTGCCCGTGATAATAGAGCGCGTGCTGCGCGTCGAATAAATAAATATCCGGCGTGCACACGGCGCCATAGGCTCGCGCAACGGACTGGGATTCATCGAAGCAGTAAGGAAACTCAAACCCTTTATTTAGAGCCAGCGCTTTCATTTTTTCCGGGCCATCCTGCGGGTACTTGGCTGTATCGTTTGAACTGATGCAGACTGTGGCTATTCCCTTCTGAGCGAAATGGTGGCTCGTATTGACGAGCGCGTCGATAAGATGCACGACGTAGGGGCAGTGATTGCACATAAAAACAATCAGAATGGGTTGATTTTGGAAGTCGCTTAGCGATATGTCCTGTGCGTCTCGTGTATCGGGCAAAGTAAACTCGGGAGCGGCGGAGCCAATCGCCAAATTCGAGGATTCTGTCAGGACCATTGAGAAGGTTTCCTTAAAGGTGAAATCAAAGGCTATATTAAAGGTTTATAGATTTTACGAAATTATCCGATAAAGGTTATATGCAGACTAATCAAGCTCAGATGTTTATTGTGTCGGCACCTTCTGGAGCAGGTAAGACCAGCCTGGTCCGAAGAATTATCTCCGACTTGCCGAATCTGACGGTGGCGGTTTCTCATACGACGCGTCCACAGCGGCCAGCTGAAGAAGACGGAAAGGACTACCACTTCGTTCCGCGCGACACCTTTGAGCAGATGGTCGATGCCGATCAATTTCTCGAATATGCCGAGGTTTTCGGAAATTACTATGGCACCAGCATGGGGGCGGTCAATGACACGCTCACTGCCGGAAAAGACGTCATTTTGGAGATCGACTGGCAGGGTGCTGCTCAGGTTCGACAGAAACTGGCAGACGTGGTCTCTGTTTTCATATTGCCTCCCTCACGAGCCACACTAATTGAGCGGCTTCGCGGGCGCGGCCAGGATTCTGACGAGGTTATCGAAGCGAGGACGGCAGAGGCTGTGTTGGAAATGCAGCAATATCATCAGGCCGATTACCTGATCATAAATGATGATTTCGAGGAGGCGCTGAGCGAGTTGAAGGCGGTGGTATTGAGTCATCGCGTTCAGAAGTCGCGACAGACTTTGCTGCATGCGGGGCTGATTACGAGCCTAACTAGGGACTAATTATGAAAATTCACAAGAATTACACAGTTACGCATGCAATTAGGGCCGACTTGGTGTGGCATTCGCGTGTAGAACTCTCTACAGTATAGGGTTCAGTGTTCCGCAGGAAAATATCCGATCATGGCTAGAGTTACCGTAGAAGACAGTTTGGCCCAGGTTAACAATCGATTTGATCTCGTTTTGATTGCCGCCAAGCGTGCTCGTAATATATCCATGGGTGCGGAGCCCATGCTCCCTGACGACAACGACAAACCCACGGTTATTGCTCTGCGCGAAATTGCTGACGGTCTTGTTGGTGAAGACATTCTTCAAGAAGCTCCACCACCACCACCTCCAGCACCCGTAGAAGCGGTTCCCGGAGCGGTTCCCGGCACGGTTACTGGAACGGTTCCCGGAGCAGTCCCCTATGAAAATAACGAGCAGTTGCGCGATAATTTCTAAACCAACTAAAGCGTACGAGGCGTCTCTCGAGTCTTCGTCCGCGACCTGTCAGGCTCTGTGCCTCTGTCTGAAGTCAGAGCCTGTTCATCATGTTCGATTCCCTGTTGTCCGGGTTGAAAATACCCTGTGAGTGGTGATTCCTCCAACAGTGGCACCTCCAATCAGCCCATTGAGCTGACTTCTTCATTTGATCATTCCAATATCGGATCCGGGTCCGGTATTGACGGCGCTCTGGCAGAAGATCTGGCAGCTGGCAAAACTACTCGCGTGGAATGGCTGGCCTACTCAAGTCTGGTTGAGCAGCTAAATAGTCGTTTTTCTACCGAGCAGATAGCCGATGTTGCACGTGCCTACACCATGGCGCGAGATGCCCATGCCGGCCAAACACGCAGCTCGGGTGAACCCTACATCACTCATCCGATAGCCGTTGCGTCCATCGTGTATTCCATGAAGTTGGATCATCACAGCATCATGGCCGCTCTGCTGCATGATGTGCTTGAGGACACGCAGGTAAGCCGCGAAGATATGGTGGAGGCTTTCGGTGAAGAAGTCACACACATTGTTGATGGCGTCAGCAAGCTGAGTCATTTGAGATTTCGGTCAAAGCAGGAAGCTCAGGCAGAGAGCTTTCGTAAGATGCTGCTGGCCATGGTGACTGATATTCGAGTCATCATGATCAAACTGGCCGATCGTCTGCACAACATGCGAACGTTGGGAGCGCTTCGAGCCGACAAACAACGTCGCATTGGTAAAGAGACTCTAGAGGTCTATTCCCCGATCGCTGCGCGCCTAGGTATGTTTGCTGTTAAAACCGAGTTGGAAGCTCTTGGTTTTCGTGCCTGCTATCCGATGAGAAGTCGCATTCTTGAAGCAACGGTTGAGCAATCGCACCGTAATCGCGACCACATTATTGAAAAGGTCGCTGGAAGAATCGAAACCGCTCTGAGCGAAAAAGGGATTGATGCCACGATAACGGGTCGTGAAAAACACTTGTACAGTTTGTACAACAAAATGCTGAAAAAGCAGCTGCCGTTCCAGCGCGTTTTTGACATGTTGGCACTTCGCGTCGTCGTAGAATCAGTGGATGAGTGTTATCAGGTATTAGGGCTGGTTCATCAACTCTATGCGCCTATTTTTTCCCGTTTCAAAGATTACATTGCTGTGCCAAAGCAAAACGGTTACCAGTCATTGCACACAGTGTTGAACCATAGTGACGGTACGCCGATCGAGGTTCAGATTAGAACACCGGCTATGGATGAATTGGCGGAATCAGGAATTGCTGCGCACTGGGCATACAAAGAAAATGGTGATGGGCCCAAACGCAGTGATACACCCGGTTGGTTGTCCAATCTGGCGGATATCCAGCAATCTGCCCCCGATACCGTTGAGTTCGTCGAAAATGTCAAAATCGATTTGTATCCCGGCGAGATTTACGTCTTTACACCCAAGGGCAAAATCATCCAGTTGCCACGCAAAGCGACACCAGTGGATTTTGCTTATGCAGTCCATTCGGAAGTCGGCAATAAATGTGTTGCTGCCAAAGTCGATCGTCGTGTCAGCTCATTAAGTGAACCACTAGAAAGTGGTCAAACCGTCGAAATCATCACGGGTGCTCAAATTGCACCGAGCCCTATGTGGCTTAATTCGGTCGTTACCGCAAAGGCCCGTACAGCCATTCGCCATCATTTGCGTGCTCTGGATAAGACACAAGCTATCGAATTTGGTGAGCGCTTGCTAAGACGCGCGATGGGGCGTCATGATCATTCACTGGACGATATTTCGCACAAGGTCATGCACGATGTATTGGCCGAACGTCGGTTTGTCGTCGTTGAAGAACTGTTTGAAGATATCGGTCTTGGCTTGCATCTGCCTAGTCAAATTGCCGAAAGACTCATCGCCATGGAATCGGGTGAAGCGATGGAGCCGGTTGAGCTTCCAGTGCGCGAAACAGCGCCTGTGTTGGTTGATTCTGCGAAAAGCCCAACCCTCTATATGTCTCGCTGCTGTAATCCGATTCCCGGCGATAACGTTCAAGGCTTCTTTACACCGGGTAAGGGTGTTGCTGTTCACCGAGCCGGATGTCGAAACGTTCGTCGCTTTCGTCGTCGACCTAAAGAGTGGGTTGCGGTTGATTGGGCTCCGGAAATTTCAGGGCATTTTGAAGTGGTCATTTTGTGCCAGCTGATGAACCAACCCGGTGCTCTTGCCCGGGTGACGTCGACCATGTCCCTGATGAACGTCAACATCGAAAATATGGACTTCAACAATCGAAGTGAGGATGACATCAGCATTCGATTTGTTTTAGCGGTCGAAAATCGTTTGCAACTTGCACGCATTGTTCGAAGGCTAAGAAATCTGACGGTCGTTAGAAGCGTTAAACGAGAAACTTGATCAAAGTCG
>CAZCKD010000088.1:0-3246 GCA_964498925.1 uncultured Granulosicoccaceae bacterium | reverse complement strand
AGTCGCGATTTTCCCCTTCAGCGCGATATACTCGCCCTAATTAAAGTCTTTAATCAGGGAAATATCGATGTCGCGCAAAATTTTTAATACTGACAAAGCTCCCGGTGCCATAGGTGCATACTCGCAAGCTGTGCAAGCCGGCGATACGGTCTACTTGTCCGGTGCTATTCCATTAGTCCCTGAGACGATGGAGCTGGTGAGCGACGATGTTCGAACCCAAATTGTTCAAGTGTTCGATAATCTTGAAGCGGTGTGCGAAGCCAGCGGTGGATCTTTCGATAAGGTCGTCAAGCTGACCGTATTTTTGACTGATCTAGCTGATTTTCCTTTGGTGAATGAAGTGATGGAAGAGCGTTTTAGCGCTCCTTATCCTGCTCGGGCTGCTATCGGTGTCGCCTCATTGCCGAAGAATGTATCGGTTGAGGTTGAAGGTGTGATGTACCTGGGCAGCTAGTCCTGCGTTTGCTGCATTAGCCTGCACTGATCATGGTGGTTAAGTCGAAAACATCTTCTGAGTTGCTGGACAAGATGCCTGTTCAGACATTGAAAGGTGTGGGTGACGCCATGGCTGCAAAGCTTGCCACTATCGGTGTGCACACTTTGCAGGATGTTTTATTTCATCTGCCGTTCCGCTATCAGGATCGTACCCGTCTTTCAAAAATAGGTGCTTTGTCCCCCGGTGGGGAGGCAGTGGTCTGTGGTGATGTCCTCATAGCTGATGTTGTCATCCGACGACGTCGCTCGCTCATGGTGAGAATAAACGACGGCACCGGTTCGCTAATGCTTCGCTTTTTTCATTTTAATCAACAGCAGGTTGCGCAATTTGAACGTGGTCGCCGCGTGCGATGCTTCGGTGAAGTCCGTCGAGGGCCGGGCATGTTGGAAATGGTCCACCCTGAATATCGGGTGCTTAGTCCAAATGCGCCAGAAGAGGATGGTCTGGAAGATACGTTGACGCCTTTTTATCCGGCGACTGAGGGCGTACAACAACCCACACTAAGGCGATTAAGCGATCAAGCACTAGCGCTGCTCGAAACATCCGCTCTGGATGATCTTCTGCCTGCCGATGCGCTCAGCAATTCTCAACTGCCTGATTTAGTAACAGCGCTTAAGATTGTTCATAGGCCACCGCCTAATGTTGATGTTCAGGCGTTAATGGAAGGCATCCATCCAGCACATCGACGCCTGGCTTTGGAAGAATTAATTGCCCATCGTTTAGGGCTGCGATTGCTGCGTGTTAACGCTCAGCAGCAACACGCGCCGCTGATACGTCCTCCTGGCGACATTATGCAGTCCTTGAAAGACTCGCTACAGTTCTCATTGACCAATGCTCAAAGTCGTGTCCTGCTTGATGTAATTAATGATATGGGGACACCGGAGCCCATGTTGCGTTTAGTGCAAGGGGATGTTGGCTCGGGTAAAACCATCGTAGCGGCATTAGCTGCAGCGCAAGCTGTAGAGAGCGGGTATCAGGTAGCCATGATGGCGCCAACGGAAATATTGGCAGAGCAACACATGCTTAATTTTTCCGAGTGGTTCGAACCGTTGGGAATTTCCGTTGGATGGTTGACGGGCAAGCTGCGTGTGGCACAACGGCGTTCAGCTATAGAGGCTGTAGCTATGGGGCAGCAACGGATAGTGGTTGGAACCCATGCATTGTTTCAAAAGGATGTCGAATTTGAAAACCTCGGCTTAGCTATCATCGATGAGCAACATCGTTTTGGTGTGCACCAGCGTATGGCACTGCGAAATAAAGGCGCCGACGCTAACACCCTGCCGCATCAATTAATCATGACGGCAACTCCCATTCCTCGAACACTTGCCATGACGGCCTATGCAGATCTGGATGTGTCGATTATTGATGAATTACCACCGGGTAGAAAGCCTGTCACCACGGTAGCTATTGATAACACGCGTCGTGCTGAAATCATTCAACGTGTCGGTAGTTCTATTGATGAGGGGCGGCAAGTGTACTGGGTTTGTACTTTGATAGAAGAGTCAGAGTCTTTGCAAGCCGAAGCTGCGGAAGATGCGTATGCAACCCTGCAAGAGATGTTACCTCGACACCGAGTGGGATTGGTTCACGGGCGATTAAAGCCGCGTGATAAAGATGCCATCATGCAATCGTTTAAAAATAAAGAAATCGATCTTCTTATTGCAACTACGGTTATAGAGGTAGGTGTTGATGTACCTAATGCTTCCTTAATGATTATTGAGAATGCAGAGCGATTAGGTTTATCGCAGCTCCATCAATTAAGAGGAAGGGTGGGGCGTGGTAGTGAACAGAGTAGTTGCATCTTAATGTTTCAAGCACCGTTGTCTAACAACGGTAAAGAGCGCTTGGGAATCATGCGGGAAACCAATGATGGATTTATCATTGCGGAAAAAGATCTGTCTCTTCGAGGTGCCGGAGAAGTTTTGGGTACACGTCAAACCGGCTTGGCTGAATTCAAAATTGCACAGCTAGGTCGTGACGACGACTTACTGGATGATGTGAGTAATATTGCAGATCATCTGCTGGAGACTAACTCACCTCATGTACAACCGCTGGTACGGCGTTGGATCGGGGAAGAGAAAAAGGACTACGGTGCTGTTTAGTTCATGACTTCACAGCGCAGTTTGTTTGTTAACCAAATGGTTAGAATTCATAGGGTCTATTTTGTTGAAGTACTGCTGTAGCTGTTTTTGCATGGTCTATTCTTAGTGAGTTGCGCAGGGCTGGCAACGTTAAGTTGTCTGCTAACGAAGGTCATGCTGATTCAGTGGAGAGTGGTAAAACAATAACAAGCTTACGTCGCGCTTTAGATCAGTTAACAGCCAGTGAGATCGAAGCAAGCGTAAGGTTGGAGCGTCGTCAACTTGAGATGTTGATGGTGCATGCTTTAACAATAACAGGTGGCGACTTTTCTTTTGTTGTTAGTCCGTCTGGCACTGGCGCTTATGCAGAACAGTTTGTAAAACTAGATGCTGCTGCCGTGCGAAGTCATAACCATTGTTTGGCCGCTTCAGACGATTCGTTAACAACACGTAGGGCTGATTCCATTACTCAAAATGTCATGCGTTTTCGTGTGACTGTTCAGGGCTTGGTTGAAGAGTTGGGCTGCCCCTTACATCTAACCGGTAATCATCCTCCCATTGAACGATTTGTTCTGGTGCCAATTGACGACGGGTCACAAAGAACATCAGCGTTGTTTGTCAGCAATCCTACTGTTGATCGGTTTGGGAAAATACCTAAAGCTCACTTAA
>CAZCKD010000087.1:0-13529 GCA_964498925.1 uncultured Granulosicoccaceae bacterium | reverse complement strand
GTTCCCTTGCGGACCTCACGTCCAGCTCGTCCAGCAACTTGCAAAATTAGCTGCGACATATGCTCCAGTGATCGAAAATCTGTACCAAACAATCCCCTGTCAGCATCCAGAATACAAACAAGTGTCAGCTTCGGAAAATGATGACCCTTCGCGAGCATCTGCGTCCCGACAAGGAGTCGGGCATCGCCGCTCACAGCTTTTTCGAGTTGCTCCTCAAGAGCACCCTTGCGCCTTGTACTGTCTCTATCAATCCTGGCCAGTGGCACATCAGGAAAAATTTCCATTAATGCATCACTGATGCGCTCAGTACCATAACCAACACGATCCAGATTAGGCGATGCGCACTCGTCGCAGGTTTCAGGCAATCGACGCTCAGAACCGCAGTGATGACAGCGCAACTGACCGGACCTGACGTGAACGGTCATATGAGCATCACATCGACGACAATCCGCCGCAGCTCCACAGTCATTGCACAGAAGTGTGGGAGAGAATCCGCGTCTATTAATAAAGACCAACGCCTGTCCGTCTGCATCTAGATGCGATCGAATTTGATCAATCAGTCGATCACTCATTCCTTCGACCAACTTCCTCCGTCGAATATCCAGCAGGGACAAAGTAGGAGGCACGGCATCACCGGCACGTTGTGTCAACAATAACTCTTCAATCCGTCCGCTTTTCGCATTGTTTAGACTTTCGAAAGACGGTGTAGCGGTACCAAGAACGATTGGGCAGACGCAATCTCTGGCTCTCATTAAGGCAAGATCTCTTGCGTGATAACGAAATCCATCTTGCTGCTTAAGAGATCCATCATGCTCCTCGTCCACAATGATCAACCCAAGACGAGGCAGCGGGGCAAGGATGGATGAGCGTGTGCCGATCACAACATCGGCATGCCCGTGCGACGCATACAACCAGTTCTGCAATCTCTCGCTATCGTTCAAGCCGGAGTGCAGACTGACCAGACAACCGCTCAGTCGCTGCTCAAATCGAGACATAAGCTGCGGTGTCAAGGATATTTCCGGCACCAGCACCAAGGCCTGACGTCCCTGACTGACCGCCGCTTCAATGCACCGTAAATAAACTTCTGTCTTACCGCTACCGGTTACGCCGTTAAGCAAAAAACCTTTGAATGATCCCAGGCTTTCCTGGATTGCTGCAACCGCCGTAGCCTGCTCATCCAGTAATTCAGGCTTAGCGCCAATCGCGGTGTTTGCGGGTATCTCTGTGTAGGTTTCAGCGCTAACAAGCCCTCGCTCAATAAGCGGCTTAAGGGACGTTCGCCAACGCGGACTGATCTGCCTAAGCGCAGCAGCCGTTGCAACCTGACCTTCTCGTTGCTGAAGATAATCGAGCAAGCGCTGCTGAACAGCGGCGCTCTTCTTTATAGTCTCGTTTTCAGAAGAGCTTTCTGAGATCCATCGGAAGCATTCCTGCTCAGCCAACTCAGCCGGCTTGCCCTGACGCAGCGCAACGGGCAATGCAGAACTGAGCACTTCCCCCAAGGGATGGTGATAGTAACGACTGGCCCATTCCAGCAGCGAGAGCAAATCGGCCGGGATAGCCGGTTTCGTATCCAGAATTTTGTACACAGGGCGTAATTTGTTCGAGGGCACTTCTGTCTTCTGAATCTCCCCGATCACCAACCCCACGACCGAACGACGACCGAACGGCACCGATACTCGAATTCCGGGGACGATTTCCCCTTGCTGCTTCCACTGATAGTCAAACAGGCCATACAGGGGAGACGGTACAGCAACTTGGACTAGGCGGCTCATAGGGACTCAGTTAGCCGAAAATCTGACGAGCACGAGTCTATAGCCGAAACGGTCTTCGTGTTTATCTATTAAAGACGGCATGAATCTGAAAAGAACTCACAAGCAACTGTGGATAAGTTTGTGGAAAACCTCAACATTTTCTAAGGACACTCTTGCTTGCCAAAAAAACCTCGAAATCGCTGGTTTACGATGAGATTCAGATATATATTTATTTATCAAGTAGTTACAACACCTACATTAAGTAGAGTCGCTTTTTATTACACCAATTTAATGGCCGAATCAATGGCTTTTCATCGTTGTGCATAAGACAGAATATGTGAACAGAATTACACAGTGTCAGAAACCGATTTTTCGACATAAAACCGCCACTTACATACTTTTTATCGAACCCATTTGAGGTGCTTAAGGCTGTTTTTCACCACCAAAACTCGAAGATGGCTTTGACAAAAATAACCTATTGGGCCGGTAGGATTACTCCAGCCCCTTGATAGCAAGGATAAGGTTCTGCACCGAGTCTCTAGCATTACCAAACAAGACCCGCGTGACCGGTGAGAACAATAAAGGATTCTCGACACCGGCATAGCCAGTACCATCACCTCGCTTAAGAACAATAACGCGCTTCGCCTGATCGACATCCAGAACCGGCATGCCATAGAGCGGTGAATCAGCGTCATCCCTAGCCGCGAGATTAACGATGTCGTTGGCACCCACAACCAACACAACATCCACCTGCGAAAATTCTGCGTTAATGTCACTGAGGTCTTTTATTTTTTCGTAGGGCACACCTGCTTCAGCCAACAGCACATTCATGTGGCCGGGCATTCGACCCGCCACAGGATGGATGGCAAAATTGGTTTGGACACCGCGCTCTTCGAGCAATTGGGTCAATTCTCTGAGTTTGTGTTGTGCTTGTGCGGTTGCCATCCCGTAGCCGGGAACAATAACGACTCTGCCTGCATAAGCCATGTCTACCGCAGCATCGCGCGAGTCAATCGTATTGACATGATCTTTCGCCTGAGAACGTGACAGCATCTCGTCAGAGATTCCAAAGCCGGAATACATAATTTCACTAAGACGCCTATTAACGCTCTTAGCCATCAAACTGGTTAACAGTGACCCCGCTGCAAAAACAATGGTGCCGGCAACGATCATCGCTGGGTTTTCCAAAACAAAACCATCAAAAGCAACAGCCAAACCGGTAAGCGCATTGTAGAGAGAGATAAGTACCGGCATATCAGCTGCTGACGTTGGCAGAGTCATCAGCACGCCAAAGCACATGGCAAGAGCAACGAAAAGAAACAACAACACTGGATGAGCTGTTGAGGAGGCCGCCAGAATGAGACCAAGCAACAACACCAGCGAGCCACTAGCAATGTAGGCTACTTGACGCTGTGCAAAACCTGTCCTCCGGACGAAGTGCCCTCTCAGACGCAGGAATGCAAAGAAACTACCGGCGAAAGCGATACAACCGATTAAACCACCTAAAACCGCGAGTGTTTTAACGAGCGGGCCATGCTCCGACACATTGAGCAGTATCAGCATCGCGATTCCACCTGCAGCTATTCCACCCAACGCGTTATAAAGAGCGATGATTTGCGGAACCGTGGTCATATCGATGCGTCGAGCATGCAGCAAGGAGATACCGCCACCGAGAGAGAGTGCTACCAAAATTAAAAGTTGGTTTTCACGCATCTCAGGATGAAAATACATAGAGCCAATGGCGATCACCATGCCAACGCCTGCACACCAAATACCCGAACGCGCATTGATAGGCGAACTCAATCGACGCAAACCTACTACAAAAAGCAGCGTGGCCACAAACCACGCTAGCTGCAATCCTAATGGCACTGAATCATTCATGATTGGCCATCCTGACCAGCGGACTCACTCGCCCCAGCCGATGGATTTTTCTTGTCGCCATCACCCGAAGACAGGGGATCCATTCCCGCGTAATTTCCCTTACGATTTGACGATTGATCAAACAGAGCCAACATGCGATCAGTGATGATAAATCCGCCAACAACATTCGCAGCAGCGGCCATAACCGCAATAAAACCAATAAGACGTTCAAGATCTGTATCAGCACCACCTAATGCAAGCATGGTCCCAGCAAGAACAATCCCATGAATGAAATTGGATCCAGACATCATGGGTGTGTGCAAGATGGAAGGCACCCGCGCAATTAATACATAACCCGCAACACCTGCCAACAAAACCAAGTAAAGCGCACTCACACTGCTCATTGCTTTGACTCCAACAACTTACTCGCTTGACCAGCCCAATCCTGCTCGGTTATCTGGTCATCCAACTCAAGCTGAACTGACAGCTTTTCGGTTGATTCTTCATCTAGATTGGCTAAATCCTGCCAATGAGCATAACCAAATGCATATAGACGTTCTTGTAATGCAGGCCCGACTCCTTCTATCAAAGTCAGGTCATCCGGCGGCTCATCGTTAATCTCTTCGCCTGAATCAACACCGTCTAACTTTTGCAGATCAGCAAGACTCTGTTCGTCAACGATATAACCTGGATCATCTAGGACAGCAGCAGAATCGCTCACCGCTGTGGATACATTCTCAGCACCATCAGCAATAGCCAGATCAGCCATATCGCTTCCAGACGCTATGTCAGCTCTACCTATAGACGCAGTCTCTTTAGAAGCACTCGTATCAATGTCGTTTGAAATTGATGACGATGCACCGGTATTTTTATCGGGGTCAGTGCGGACATTATCGCTGTCGGATACCGCGACTTCCGCAGACTCTGCAGTGTCGTTTTCTTCCTCATCGCTGAGCCAACCCGAGGTAGGATCGGGTAGTAAGTCATTAGCACTGTGCACTACGCCGCCAAACGGAAAGCATTCTTCGTTAAGCAGTTTGGCAGTACCTTCATCGTGTATCTGACCATCATGCAGGAGCACACAACCAGCAATAATTTCGTCATCGGCTGACAACACAATTTTGCCATCGACGATGATGAGCTGAAGCATGTTGTAAACGTTGCGCGCGTACATCTCGCTGGCATGGACAGCGCCATGACTGGGTAGATTCAACGGCCCGACGATGAGCGTTTCGTTGTGCATGTAGTGCTCGCCGATGCGGGTCAATTCGCAATTGCCGCCTGTGGATGCTGCCATGTCGACGATGACAGACTCAGGCAACATGCCATCAACCATATCTTCGGTAATGATTCGCGGCGCTCGTCTGCCAGGAATAGAAGCTGCGCAGATAACCACGTGTGCCTTGGCTAAATGCTCAGCAAGCACATCATGCTGTTTTTGTTTTTCATCTTTACGCAGCGCCCTTGCGAAGCCGCCTGCTCCTTCGACTTCCACGCCGGTATCAACCATGCGCGCACCGACGGACTCTATCTGTTCTTTGGCCGCGCGTCGAATGTCATAGGCATCCACTTGTGCGCCTAAGCGTTTAGCCGTCGCTATAGCCTGCAGACCAGCGACACCGGCACCAATGACCAATACCCTCGAAGGCCGAATGGTACCTGCCGCGGTCGTCAACATCGGAAATAAACGCGGTGATAGCTCAGCCGCCAACAAGGCGGCTTTATAGCCTGCCACTGTGGCCTGCGATGAAAGGGCATCCATGGGTTGCGCACGCGTAGTCCTGGGCAGATGGTCCAAAGCCAACAAGATGACATGCCGCTCTCGCAAAGCATTAACTTCTTCTAAGTGCTGGAAGGCCGACATGACGCAAATCAGCAAACTGTCTTTCGGGAGAAATGCGATTTCTTCCAACGTGGGACAGACCGTTTTAACAACAACGTCAGCCCCCTCGACAACTTCAGCAAAAGTCTCTTTGACGACAGCGCCGTGATAATCCTCGTCGTGAAAGCTGGCCGAATGGCCGCAATCGGCCTGAATGTGCACCTGCACACCGCTTTGAATCAACCGCTCAACCCGAGACGGGTCTAACGCCACCCGACGCTCACTAGGCAGGCTTTCTTTAGGAACAGCAATTATCAGTGACAAAACAAACCTCTGTCGTGTAAAACACCCGGCGGCAGTCAGCGCTGACGCGTGCATCCCAGCTTTCTTTAAGAGGGCTACGTGACAATCAGGCCGCGGGTATACTAGCCGCAGAATCGCAGTTTAACCGCTCTGGGGCAACTTGCGACTGATTTGAAGCACAGTCCTAGGACCTGTGCCGATGAACTCCAAATCTCGTTTTTTTGCGTACATAGCACTCTACACCGTAAAAGCGTACCGGGCACTGACTCATGAAATATATTGGCACACCCGAATTCACCCATGGAACTGCAGAAAAACTGGGTGTCCTCGTCGTTAATCTGGGCACCCCGCAAGCCCCGGAAACTCGCGCTGTACGCAAATATCTGGCTCAATTTCTCAGCGACCCGCGAATCATCGAACTGCCTCGCTGGCTCTGGAACATCATCCTGCACGGCATCATTTTGCGAGTCAGACCAGCGAAGAGTGCTGAAGCTTACCGGGAGGTCTGGTCAGACGAAACAGGCTCGCCCCTGCTAAGTATCTCCCAGGCCCAAACAGCCGCCTTAAAAGAAGCACTTCAACATCGTTTCAACACACAGGTAGAAGTGGTGTTGGGCATGAGATATGGCGAGCCTTCTATCGATTCAGCCATCACTCAATTGGAAAAATCTAATGTGAGACGGCTGATCGTTCTACCCATGTACCCGCAGTATTCCGGCACAACAACAGCTTCTGTATTCGATGCCGTGGCTGAGCGAATGCAACGGACTCGTTGGATACCGGAGCTACGTTTTATCAACCAGTTCTGCGACCACCGCGCCTATATACAAGCACTTGCCTCAACCGTCCGCGAGAGCTGGGCTGCGAACGGCCGTGGTGATCTTCTGGTGACCTCATATCACGGAATTCCAAAAAGATACCTAACATCAGGCGACCCGTATCATTGTCTATGCCACAAAACCTCCAGATTGCTTGCTGAAGAACTCGGCATTGAGGCGCATGAAATCAAAGTGGTATTTCAATCGAGAGTGGGTCGCGAAGAATGGCTCCGCCCTTACTGCGATGAAACGATGAAGACCTTACCTGGCGAAGGTTACAAGTCTATTGATGTTTTATGTCCCGCTTTTTCAGCTGATTGCCTAGAGACTATCGAAGAGATTAGCGGTGAGAATCGCGAGTACTTTGAAGAGAATGGTGGAGAAAGATTCCAGTACATCCCTTGTCTAAATGATCGACCTGATCACGTCGCTTTTCTATCAGACCTCGTTGTGCAGCATGCTCAAGGTTGGCCCGAAACGGACCCATCCTACGATGCTATGCAAGAAGCAGAAGCCTTAAAAGTGAGTGCCAGAGAAGCTGAGAAATTACTGGGGTAGCTGCGACTGATTACACAAAGATCCATAGGCCAGGTTCTGCATATCCGGCCCTATGGCAATTGCCGAACCTAGAAACTGCGCCATAACAATTCCGCTTATGGCATTTTTTCGATCGATCCAGAAGTAGGTGGAAGCCGCCCCAGCCCAACCGCCTTCGCCAGCGACACTCAATGCGGCCGCCTTGGAGGTGTCTGCCATTACCCTGCCCGTCAAACCCCAACCATATCCGGCATAAGCTCGCTCACCTATAGCAATCGGCATTTGTTCGTTAGTCAGTCGATTCTGCCAGAGCATATCCAGCATGGGCTTTGAAAGCAGAGGAAGACCATTACGGCTATTTCCGTCCATCAGGACAGACATAAAGCGTTGATAGTCACTTACTGTCGAATACAAGCCCAGCCCCCCGCGTGCAAACGCTCCTTTTGCATTCAAGGGATAACTTTCTTCGATCTCCATCGCAGTCAAGGTGTTCGATGTTGGCACCGATGCGTCTTCTTGCGCCAATTCGCGATAACCGAACATACTCGCAAGCCGGTGCTGATTCTCTACAGATACATCAAAGCCTGTTTCCATCATGCCAAGCGGTTGAAAGATGTTTTTAGCCAGATTTTCAGCGATCGAAAGATCGGTTACTTTTTCGATTAGATGCGCCAGAACATCGGTGGAATAGCTGTAATACCAACGGGTACCAGGCTGATGAGCCAATGGCAACTCTGCTAGTAACTGAACTAAATCTGCTAAGGATCGAGAACCATCGGCGGCAAGTCTGGCATCTCTATAAAGTGCAGCAACCGGACACGACGGTAGAAAATCATAGGATAAGCCTGAGCGGTGAAGCAGTAAATCTTCAACGGTTATCTGTCGCTTGGCATCTTGTCGTTGCCCTGACGGAGACAATACAGACATCTTCTCGAACGCAGGCAACCAGTTGCTTATAGGCGAATCGAGACGAAGCTTGCCGAGCTCTAAAAGCTGCAACACCCGAACCGATACGATGGGTTTGGTCATCGAATAAATTCGATAGATCGCATCGCTTTTAAGAGGCTGTGATAATGCATGGTCGGAAAAGCCTGCCACACCTTCGTTAACGATGCTCTGGTGATGCTGAACAGACCACGCTATCCCGGCAAAATTATTTTGACGTACTTGCTCTTCCGCGTTAATGCGCAGAGAGCTTAATCGTTCTGGATGAAAGTACACCATGTTCAATGAACAACCTCGTGCTTTTAGCGGCGAACGGTATCCAGTTCTGTCTCGGCATCGTTAACTTGCTGCCGCTCGATATCGCTGATAGACATGCCTTTAAGCGCCAGAATAGCACCTCTTCTAGCTCGAGTATTTTCATTTGAGTTTACTGCAACGCTTAGCAACGAATCGATCACTGATTGGTCGGCGCTATCGTAGCCCACTAATGAGTAGGCCGCAGATTCGCGCACCACAGCTTCTGTATCACTTAAACCACCTCGCAGCGTCTCAGTGTGGCGTCCATCCTGACTCCAACGCGACAGAATATTAATGCTAATGCTGCGCACAGAGGCATCTTCATGTCCTGTTAAGAAGGCCACTTGATCTGTCAGAAAATCGCGACTTTCATCCTCGACCGTGCCAGGCCTTGCCAAGGTAGTCAGCGTGCTAACTAAAATCTCCGGCTCTACCTCGGTTGCCAATAACGTGGACGCTATATCACGCGCCTCAGCATTGTCAGGCTGAATTTGTTGCAATAGCTCGAGGCCCAGACGCCTTGATTCAGGATCACCGGAGTAAATTAATTCACTGGCAGCCAAGGTCACATCAGGCCCACCCGCCTCACCTAAGAGTCTGGATAACGTTTCTTTACGCGCTGGGTCCGTCTCCTGACGAAACTCATCAATGAGCTGCTGCAATAATGCGGGATCACGTCTTAGCTGTTCCGCTATTGCAAGGAAATCTTCGTCACTGATGGCCGACCGGCCGACGGAGCTAATATCGATTGAGAGCGTGCCAGGCTCGGTATTCGCACTTGTATTTTGGTTTACTGCATCCGCACTATCATTGGAAGCAGCAACGTTATCGGCGACCAATGAATCGGAATTTGTCGATGAATCCGCATCACCACCGTCACCAGCGAGTGCAAAGGGTGACTTTGGCTCGTCGGCGTTATTGGCGTTTGAGCTTTCAGCTGCGATCGTGGTTGAAGCACTAACGCCATCTGAAGGACTTGAGTCTTGGGAGCGCCACTGGGTCTGCCATAAAAAGGCTGCCCCGGCGAGAACAAGCAATCCTATGATTGTCAGAAATTGCTTGTTTCCCACCGAGAGCTACCGCCTAGTTTTACTACATTTCAATTTTCGTTGTCAGACAAACTAACGCTTACAGACGTCCAAAAGGCTCAGCAATTGAAAACGGAACTGTTTGATCAGCATTTGGAGCGTTGCGCGCCAGATTCCAACCACCCAGCGCAATACCGGAGTTGTCCGCATTAGCAGAGATGTCTTGATAGAACATCGGAATGCCAGCGCAAGCGCCATCAGCAAAGCCGTATACATCCGGAGATACACCAATGATCCCCTCATCGATGAGATCTAATCGATCACGTAGACGTCCCCAAGTCTGCGGGCCAACAACACCATCATCAGTAATACCTTCAGCTCGTTGGAAAGCTAACATGGCCGCTTCAGAGGCCGGTCCATACTCACCGTCTGCAAACGCAGTGTAGTCAGCAGCATTTCCAAAACCTTCACAGAATAATATGCGTTGAATACCAGCCGCATAGAGACTATCTGCAAACTGACCACCGTCAGAGCTGCGACGGACAAAGCAGTTATCGTCCCAAGTATTGTTTACGGAGCTCTCATCACTTCCGCCTTCGCCTGCACAGGCTACGGTCGGGTCAGGATCGCCATTATTCCCACCCGTTGCTTCCGCTTCGGTAAGGCCAGAAATGTCGTCCAATCCATCACTGTCTAAATCGACAAATGGATCGGCAACCAAATCATTGAGGCCGTCGCCATCCGCATCAGGATCTTCGGCATTAGCAATGCCATCTAGGTCGAAGTCTTGCTCCCCTAAAGGAACTGCATCGCCCGCTGTGCCACCGCCACCACAACTAGCGAGAAAACCTGCCAGTGCTAGAACGGTTACATATCGGCCGGCTTGCGTGCCAAACCGAGAAATCAGTCTTACCATATCGCTCTCCAAGTAAATCTTAACTACAACTAAAACACAGTGACAGCCTGCTTAACGGGCTTTTGTGCGGAATTAACACACCACGAGTCAATGCCGCGATAATTACAGTTTAGATCATATGGGAGAATCGTACCGATATGTCATCAAGCGACAGATGTTTCATTTATTAACACGAGCAATAGGTTAATAACTCGTCCATTAGTGCTGATCTTCCTCTTTTCGTGAGTTAACACTGAGCCAACGAATCAGTCATCTAACCCGCTGTCTATTAGTAAAAATACGTACGTTTATTGGGAAAAATAATAGTTACCCGGTAACTTATGTTCATAACTTTCAAACAAGCTGATCTGTTCTGATTAAAGCGTGATTTAGAACCCGTTTTCACGCACCAGTCTGTGATGTCATACGCTCAGATTTAAGAACGGAAAGTAACTTCCCGAAATATGCTCTTTCGCGTCACCCATGACACGATGGCATATCCGGTAAGCACTAGTTTCGCTCTTATATAAACAAGATAATTTCTAAAGGAGTTTTTAATAGTGAGAGTCACTAGCAATTCGCCCACTCAGGCCGCCGATAATGCACGTCGGGCACAGGAATCCGCACAGAACGCGAATTCAGGTTCTACCAACGCCGGACAAGCCCCTCAAGCAGCACCTGCCAGCACAGAGGGCAGCAACCAATCGTTAAGCGAGCAAGAGTTCTCCAACATTCTCAAGAACAGCTCCTTCGGTTCCGGCGCACGAAATCCTGAAGGTCCGGTTCAGGTCGACGTCGATGGAGATGACATGGATCTCGAAGGCACTCGATTTGGTGATAACTTTGAAGTTGACGGAGACGTTAACAACATCTCAGCAGGTGACGGAAACGACGTTATCGAAATCACAGGCAATGGCTCAACAGTAGATGCTGGCGCTGGTGGTGATTACGTTACGTCACAAGGTGATCGCAATGTCATCAACGGCGGCACCGGTGGTGACACAATCATCGTTGACGGTGTTCGCAATGAAATCTATGCCGGCGAAGGTGGCGACTCCATTGTTGAGCATGGCCAATTCAACGTCGTTTATGGCGAGGATGGCGGTGACACAATCGATATGAACGGCACCAATAGCTGGGCCTATGCTGGTGAGGGTGGTGACACTCTTATTGATCGCGGAACCAACAATGGTCTTTATGGGGAAGGTGGAGACGACATACTCGTTGCCTCTAGCCAAGCGGTAAACAGCAGCCTGTTTGGCGGTGATGGAAACGACACCATCAAGCTGGACGGTGACCACTACGCAGATGGTGGTGACGGTGACGATGTCATTACTTCAATCAATGGTTCAGGTTCCGTTATCACAGGTGGTGAAGGTACGGACATTTTGAACCTTGATATTCCTTACACGGAAGGCATGACGTTTGACCCTGCGCCTGGAACACAGGGCGAGTCGTTTATCGTCACTAGCGAAAATGGCGATGTCTACTCCATCACTGAGATTGAACAAATCAACTTCAGTAACGGTGCAACAGGTCTTCGCAATAACGATGGCGGATGGACTGTCATACAAACACCAAAGAACGACGATGGTGATATAACAATCGGCGGTCCCGTATTAGAGCCTAAGCGAGATCCAGAACCACAAACAGATGACCCAGGCGAGCCGCAGCCACCACGCGGTGCAACTGGACCTTCCTAACGGTTCATCATTATTAAATAAAACGAAATAGTAATTTCGTTTTCGAGCCCTCATTGACTGACGTCTTGAGGGCTTTTTTATTTTTACACCCACGAAAGTTGATTTCGTCATTCGCATTAAAAATACATGGGCGCTTTATTCACAGCCGCAGACAAGAACAGAACAGAACAGAACAGAACAGAACAGAACAGAACAGAACAGAACAGAACACTATAACTGTTAAAATATTTTTACAAAGTACTGTAATAAATCAGAGGCTTTTCTCATTGCTTTGTAACATTTCATTAAGTGTTCCCGACAGAATCCTTTTTGCAGGGAGTTGCAGCGTATGATGACGCCGTCGCAAACAAGTAGCCTGGATCAAGTGCCAGCTTGTAAATTTGCTTTAACACGCCGTGCATTCTGCATGCGCACGATAAATTGTAATTTTTACTGGAGTAACGTATGTCTTTTAATATCGTCGACCTTGTCAAAGACCAGCTAAGTGATCAAGTAATGGGGCATCTGGGAAGCGCTCTCGGTGCTGGACCACAGCAAACCAGTGGCGCACTTGCGGGCGCTCTGCCTGGACTACTCAGCGGCATTACAAACGCAGCTAGCAGCCCACGAGGCGCAGGCGCGCTTTTCGATGCTGTCCAGGAACAGGACGACGGACTACTGGGCAACATGGGTAATTTGCTCGGTGGTAATCAGGCAAGCAGTCTGGCATCTAACGGAACCTCGTTACTGAGCTCTTTGCTAGGCAATGGCGCACTAAGCCAGCTAGCCGGTGTAGTGGCGAACGTTGCTGGCGCAAGCCGCGGCAATAGCAGCTCTCTGATCGGCATGCTTGCCCCTATCATTATCGGTGTCATCAAACGTAAAGTGTTTGACGGTGGATTAAACGCAGGCTCATTAGCCAACATGATGATGGGTCAAAAAGACAACATCAGCGCAGCCATGCCGCAAGCGTTTTCATCTGATCTTCAGTCCGCTGGTTTTTTCGATAGCATCTCTCCTGAAGGACTTGCAGCGTTGGGCACTCCTGAAGTGAATACAGCTACATCAACTGCAGGCAGCACTTCAACGACATCACACCAACCTGCAGCCAAAAGTTCAGGTGGCATGATGAAATGGCTGTTACCACTTATTGCAGTATTAGGTTTGGGCTGGTTCGGCATGCAGTACATGAACAAGCAAGCTGCAGAAGAAGCGGCAGCTGTTGAAGCCCAAGCTGCACAAGCTGCTGCCGCTAAAGCAGAAGCCGCAGCAGAGGCTGCAAAACAAGCAGCAGCGGAACAAGCTGAAGCGCTAAAACTGCAAGCAGAGCAAACGCAACAGCAAGCCGCAGAAGCGCTTAATGCTGCTCAGGCATCTATGCCTGCCGGTGTTGATCTGGGCAAGATCTCCAGTGGCTTAGACGGTGTTTTTGGTTCAGCAGGCGATGCCCTTTCAGGCATAACCGACCTTGAATCTGCACGAAGCGCTTTGCCAAATCTAGAAGATGCGGCTGGCAAGTTGAGTGGTTTGAACGATCTTATCGTTAGACTTCCAGATGCCGCCAAGGGACCGATCGGTTCTGTCGTTC
>CAZCKD010000086.1:0-13586 GCA_964498925.1 uncultured Granulosicoccaceae bacterium | reverse complement strand
TAATAAACCGTTTAATAAAAGGGCGCCGGTGCCCGCGCCGGTGCCCGCGCTCACTGATATTGTTCGTGGTGCCCTTGTTGATGCTGAACGGGCGCGTACTTTAGCCCAAGGCGGTTAATCCCCTTCAAACTCACAGAGTACGTGAACAGGGACGTCCAGTGCTTCTATGCGCTGGCGTCCTCCTAATGCAGGAAGATCAATAATGAATGAACTGCCGATCACTTCTGCGCCAGCTCGCCTTATCAATTTAATACCGGCTTCACAGGTGCCACCGGTTGCGACCAGATCATCGACTAAGAGTACTTTTTCACCTGGCTGAAGTGCGCCTTCGTGAAGCTCCATTGTGGCCTCTCCATACTCCAGGGAATAAGATTCACTCATTGCGGCACCAGGCAATTTACCTGCCTTGCGTATAGGGATGAATCCGACAGAGAGTTGGTGGGCAATCGCTCCTCCAATAATGAATCCGCGCGCTTCGAGTGCAACAACCTTGTCAATTCTTGCACCGGCGTAGGGGTGTAATATTTTGTCAATTGCGATGCGAAACGCTTGAGCATCGCTGAAAAGTGTTGTTACATCACGGAACATTATCCCGGGTTTTGGAAAGTCCGGAATGGTCCGAATCGAATCTCGTATATTCATATTCCAGTATCAGATCGTGACAAGCCAGAGTGTTGGCCCTAAGGGTATCACTAAGGTGAGCTCAGAACGCTGTTACGCGAAATCTGGAGTTTGTTTGCACGCGTGATATTATCTCGCTCAACTTTACTGAAGGCAGAATCAACGCTATGCGCTTGTTCTCAAGAATAACTCTGATTGCCGCAGTTTCTCTGCTGGCAAGCTGTGCAACTGTCAAGTACAACACACTTGAAAAAGTAGGCATTCACAAACGAGACATCCTCGTTGCCAATGTAAAAGACACAAGAGATGCTCAGGAAGATGCGCAGGAGCAGTTTCAGGATGCGCTGGAGCGCTTTGGTAACATCGTTACCATCGAAAATACGGATTTAAAGAAGGCTTACAACCAACTCAAAGATGAATACGAGGACAGCAAGGATGCCGCTGAAGATGTCTCGGATGAAATTGACGATGTTGAGCAAGTCGCCGACGATCTTTTCGAAGAATGGGCTGAAGAAAATACGGCATATAGCGACGCGAATTTAAGAAGAAACAGCGAAGCCAAACTGCGTGACACCCGGGCCAGATACACAGAAATGCTAAAAAGCATGAAGGAGTCCGAAGCCAGTATGCAACCCGTTTTGGCATCACTGTATGACAACGTGCTTTACTTGAAACACAATCTTAATGCACAAGCCGTCGGATCTTTGCGCACGACGTTTGACGAATTAGAAGGCGATATTGATATCTTGATTGAACAAATGAATCGATCCATTGCCCGTTCAAACGATTTCATAGCGCAGATGAATTAATGGCTGCGGATGATCCAAGCGACGATTCCGTCGAGCAGCCGGTCGGTGAAGAAGCAGAAGATTTAGCTTCAAAGCTAAATCTAGAGACTGCTGTTATTGCCTGGGCCGACCTTGTAAAACACTTCGCGCGGGGTGTGGTGATCCGCGTCGGTGGCAACGTCGATTTAATCGAAGCTGCTGCTTGTTTGGCGCGTGACGACACCAAAGTATTGCAAGCCTGGTTGGATTCGGGTGATGTTAGTCGGGCAAGCGATGACGATGCTCGGGACTGGACGCAGCGTGAGCCGGATTTCTGGTGTGTCGTTACAGCGCCGTGGGTGTTGGTCCAGGAACGACCCGACGGTGTCGTCAGTGAGACCAAGCCTCCAACAATGCACTAGCGGCTTGCGGGGGCGTCATTCTTTGCGCTCTAACAGCCTCTTCTGTCTCTTTTAGTAAGCTCTTTAAGTCATTTCTATCTTTTAGAGACGATAGCATTTGATGTTCGACCATGGACCACATCCATGCGACGCGCTGTTGTTCGCGTTTTTCAACAAGCTCGCCCGTGTCGATGAGCTGCCGACGATGAGAACGAACGGTTTCCCAGATGTCATTCAGTCCCTCGTGGCTCTGGGCGCTGCACGTCATGGCGACCGGTTTCCAGCTGCCTGTGGGTTGTAGAATGGATAATGCGCGCTGATAAGCCGCTTTCGCATGCTTTGCTTCGCTAACAGAAGCGCCGTCTGCTTTATTAACGGCGATGATGTCTGCCAGCTCCAGCACCCCTTTTTTTATGCCTTGCAACTCATCACCAGCGCCTGGCAGCATGAGCACTAAATAACAATCCACCATCTCTGAAACAACGGTTTCTGATTGTCCGACGCCGACCGTCTCTACCAGGATCACATCAAAACCAGCGGCTTCACACAGCAATATAGATTCTCTCGTCACTCGGGCCACGCCGCCCAGGTGTCCGCTGGTGGGCGAGGGTCGTATGTATGCGCTCTCATTTAAGGACAGAGATGCCATACGGGTTTTATCTCCGAGGATACTGCCCCCGCTTCGTTGACTACTCGGATCAATCGCGAGAACAGCCACTCGATGCCCGCGTTCTATAAGCTGCATGCCAAGCGCTTCTATAAACGTGCTTTTACCCACACCCGGTACGCCACTGATGCCAACTCTGATGGCTTTGCCGGTTCGAGGTAGCAATTGCTGCAATACATCTTGGGCAATATCCCGATGTTTTTGCAGGCTTGACTCAGTCAGTGTTATCGCTCTTGAAAGTACATTGCGTTCGCGGGCAAGGACACCGAAAGCGATATCGTCGCTATTAAGTGGAATTTTGCCCACAGCTATTGACTATCTGATACTGGCGGATGCCCCAGATCTTTTAAGAGATCGTCCAGCAATTCGATGGCGGCCTGAGCAATAACAGTTCCCGGTGGAAAAACCGCACTTGCACCGTATTGAAGTAGCTGAGGTACGTCTTGGGGAGGTACAACACCGCCAACCACAATCTGTATATCGTCACGATCTTCTTTAGATAAGGCTTCGCGAAGCGCAGGCACTAGCGTGAGATGTCCCGCGGCCAGGGAGCTGGCACCGATGATATGAACATCGTTATCGACTGCCTGACGGGCGACTTCCTCTGGTGTCTGGAACAGGGGGCCTATATCGACATCAAAGCCTAAGTCAGCGAAAGCTGTTGCAATGACCTTTTGGCCGCGATCATGACCATCTTGTCCCATTTTTGCGATCAATATGCGAGGTCGCCGGCCCTCATGTTCAATAAAGTGATCAACACGCTGTTGGATGCTGGGAATTTTGTCGCTTGAGGCCATTGCGTGAAGATAGACTCCTTGGATAGATTGGATTTTTGCCGTGTGCCTGTCAAAGACTTGTTCAAGCGCGCTGGAGATTTCCCCTACTGTGGCCCGTTGGCGAGCCGCATCTACAGCGAGTTCAAGTAAGTTGCCGGATTCTTCTTTAGCGGCACGCGTGAGCGCTTCAATGGCTGTCGCGTGTGCTTTAGGATCCCGTTCACTTCGAACTTTATTTAATCGTTCTATTTGCTGGAGCCTAACTTTAGCGTTATCGACTTTTAAAACATCGACAGGAGGTTCGTCTTCGAGGACTAATTCGTTAACGCCCACCACAGTCTGTTCGCCAGAGTCGATTCGCGCTTGAGTACGTGCAGCGGCTTCTTCGATTCTTAGCTTAGGGATACCGGCTTCTATGGCTTTTGCCATACCCCCTTTGCTTTCGACTTCTTGAATATGCTGCCAGGCTTTGTCAGCAAGGTCACGTGTTAGCGTTTCCATAAAATGACTACCGCCCCAGGGATCCACCGTGTCACACAGGCCACTTTCATGTTGCAGTAACAACTGCGTATTTCGAGCAATTCTTGCAGAAAAGTCTGTGGGCAGAGCCAGCGCTTCATCAAACGCATTGGTGTGCAAGGATTGCGTGTGACCGGACACTGCAGCCATCGCCTCAATGCCTGTACGAGTGACATTGTTATAAACATCTTGTGCGGTCAAACTCCACCCGGACGTTTGGCAATGTGTTCGAAGACTCAAAGATCGCGGGTTTTTCGGATTAAATGTTTTGACAAGCTTTGCCCACAGTAATCGGGCTGCTCGCAATTTGGCAATTTCCATGTAGTGGTTCATGCCAATCGCCCAGAAAAACGACAGGCGAGGTGCAAAAGTGTCGACATCCATTCCCGCTTTAATACCGGTTCGAATGTACTCAATGCCATCTGCCAACGTATACGCCAGCTCTAAATCAGCTGTCGCACCGGCTTCTTGCATGTGATAACCCGAGATACTGATGCTATTGAACTTAGGCATCTTCTCTGCTGTATACGAAAAGATATCGGCGATAATTTTCATCGACGGATCTGGTGGGTAGATATACGTGTTTCGAACCATGAATTCTTTCAAGATGTCATTTTGTATGGTTCCAGTGAGTTTGTTCGTTGGTACTTCTTGTTCTTCTGCGGCCAAAATATACAAGGCCATGATCGGTAGCACCGCACCATTCATGGTCATCGACACGCTCATTTGATCCAATGGAATTTGGTCGAATAGAATTTCCATATCCAAAATGGAATCGATGGCAACGCCTGCCATGCCCACATCACTTGTCACTCGAGGATGGTCGGAATCGTAGCCACGGTGCGTAGGCAGGTCGAATGCGATCGACAACCCTTTTTGCCCGGCCGCTAAATTACGTTTGTAAAACGCGTTGCTATCTTCAGCTGTCGAAAATCCTGCGTATTGTCTTACGGTCCAGGGTCTGGACGTGTACATCGTGGGGTAGGGGCCACGAGTGTAGGGAGCGAAGCCTGGGTAATCTTTTTTGTACCCTGATGACTCTCTATCTTGAGCGTTATATCGAGGCTTCAGGTTTATACCCTCAGGGGTCTGACACTTTTCGTCGCTGTTAGACGTGGTCGCTGTGCTTCCGTCATTAGGCTGAGTAAACGGTGTCGCAAATTTCGAAAATTGAAAACCTTGCCCGCTCATGATTGACCTCCACGCTTTGCATCATCTGACATCCGGGATGTTTGCTCGAACGGTTCCGCATCACGCACAGCTTCTAGCCTGGGCGTGGATGAGTGCGTAAGAGATGTGTGCGGAATTAGTGATACGTCTGAACTATCTGAGCCTTCTTCGGTGGAAGAGGGCTGGTAGCGGTTTACACCCACTAGGATTCTTTCGTCGCTGTGTAATCTGGATAGCCTTTTCTCATGAGTGGCGGTCAGTTCGTTCTGCCAGGCACCTGAAATCAATTTATCAAACCATTTCTCGCTGATGTTTAGTTCACTCAACACATTCCAAGTTTGCCCAACCAGCTCGCTTGTTAAGGTCTCGATAGCAAAAGAACCTGCCATAGGATCCGATACTTGAGTCAGGCCACATTCCCGATCCAGAATAATAGGCAGGTTTCTGGCAACCCGTTCTCCGATGGCATTATCACTTTCGCTTTGTTGCTCGCTTAGCCGATCGTGTGGTTTAACAATAATTGTTGAGGCATTGCCCACAGCGGCTGCGGTACAAGAAGCAATATTTCTCAAATGATTGTTCCAGTGATCTTGTCGGGACAAGAATCGCGCAGAGGTTTCTACGTTTATTTGGGTGCTTGCTAGATCGACAGCGTTCTGGTCTGAAAGAGGGTGTCCGGAATAGGCTGAGAACTCCCGTAGTACATGCTGCCAAAGCACATCTAAGCTACGAAGTTTAACGACGCCCATCAAAACATCAGCATCGCAGGCCATCTGAAAAACAATCTGTCGACTGGCTTGTTCAAGGTTAAGACCACCTTGCATGAGTGCTTCTAAGTATGCACTGGCTGTTGCAATGGCTGCAGTCAGTTCCTGAGTAACCGATGCACCGGCATTGTGATGTATTGCAATATCAACAACGACAGTTCTAGCCAACGGAAGTGTTGATGAAAGTGATTTTGCGAATGTCGGTAGCTGATCTAAAACGCTGAACTCAGGTGCGCGATCGGTAAGTCCTGCTAACCATAAGCCAACAGGGTCGTTGTTGAAGTCACAATGTAAACCATCCAAGTCCACGCTATTGTCTTTGGCGAAACCTAAAACCTTATCAGCGCAGTTATCTAAGGATCCGTCAGTTCGAAAACTCACAGCCGATAGTTCAAGATTGACCCCATCAAGAATTTTGTGAAGCTGCGTGTTCTTGGACGTCGAGATCTCTAGCGAACTGATGCCACCTTGAAGTCCGTCTAGAATTGTTCGGTTTGCGTCTGCTTCGCTTACTGTGGGTGCAACAAACAATCGGTTGTCCCAACTACCCGGAACTCTTTGAGAACCTATCGCCTCTGTGCTCGCCGAATCGGGCGTGCTGTCGTACAGAGATTGGATAGCGATATTATCGAGAGTGTGGCGAGCCAGGGATTCGATGGAATCGTGGTTTGGCAAACCCTTCAGTGCCGTTGTTAGCCATTCTTCCCGACTGGGAGGTGTGAACACATCGTCTAGATTGACGGGTTCATAAGGCGAGTCATTGTCTGAAAAATGTGTCGTCTCGACCATGTGTACGTAGCTAATTTAAAAGTATATTAGAGAGTATACCGTGTGCCAGACGGTGCGCTATTTCCTCACCGGACCTTGTTTATTGAAACGCCAAGGGGTCTTTCTTCATCTGGCGTATCGAAAAGCGGGCCGGATTTAGCAAGCTTGCCCAGTTTTGTAAATTGTGACCGCTCTGTTCATCGGGTTCAGATTCTGTTGGCTGCTTCTTGCTTCCCTTCTGATCTGCGTGTTCATCAGCCGATTCACCACAGAGATAGTCGGCCAATAGTTCAGCGCAATACGCTGCCGTCGTAATCCCCCGTGAACCAAGCCCTGCAAGAATATAGCGGCCGGGCTGATAGGGTAGATTTGGGTAAATATGGGTTGGTTTGCCGTGGTTCAGATCTGCGTATGCCGTCTGTAACTTTTGAAAATCGGGTAATGGACCGACAACCGGAAGTCGATCAGGCGTGGTTGCACGCACACCGGCATAAGCTGCGCTAGCTTGATCTTCAATGCTTAGTTCAGGTAACAGAGTCTTCAAGGCCAACCGATTTTTATCGTTGTCGGACGACAAAACGTCTGCACTCGAATTGTGGCGTTCGAAGGTAGCACCGACAAGAACGCTATCGCCATCCGGAATGAGGTAGCACTTTCCGTTAATGACGCAAAGCGGTGCCTGCGCGTTGTCGCTCAATTTAAAGCGACTGATTTGCCCTCGCGCTGGAACGAGCGGCAGATAGCGAGGGTCAGGCAGTAAATGGTTCGATGCGCCGGTAGTGAACACAACACACTCTGCGCTGTAACGACTACCGTCTTCTATCGTTACATCGTGTTGCGTCTGCGGCGTGTTTTCTGAACTTGTGGGCGTCTTAATCTTTGTCGTTACGGATAGAACAGTTTGATTCAATGAGATAGTGATTAAACGGTGAGTCACTAGAGCTTCGCAGAGTCGCTTTGGATTTAACCAACCTGAAGCATTGAAATGAAGCGCCTGTGATCCCACCACGGATCCGCATGTCGACACGATGTCGTTGGCATTAAGATTTTGATACGCGTTATTGGCAGGGTAAGGCTGATTGATCAACTGAATAACACCGCACTCGTTAAATTCAGCGTGTTTCTTAAGTTGAAGTTGCGTTAGTTTGCGGATCAGGTGGCGATGCGCCTTGATATGAAAGCGCATAGGATCCCCGACATCTCGAGTCACAAATGGTTTTACGATACCCGCCGGATTTCCCGAAGCAGCTGATGCAACACTATGATGTTTTTCGATCAACCTAACCGATACACCCTTGTCTGCAAGAGAACGAGCAAGCCAGCAACCTGCTAAGCCAGCACCAATAATTACGACGGCTTCATGCGCTGCGTCACTCTGGTTCTCATGCAGAGAACCAGCGTCGTGAGGGTGAGGATTAGTATAAGTAGAGAGCGTCGAACGCGGAAAAATGTCCCAGGGTTTATGCATAACGCCTAAACGTCCGACAAAAGACGATTCGCCTCGAATCAATCAGCTTACGTAGTGAGACTCAACGTACTGGTGAACAATCGACTGGAATTCTTCCGCAATATGATCGCCTTTCAATGTCATCGCTTTTTCACCATCTATGTACACAGGAGCAATGGGACGCTCCCCTGTACCCGGCAAGCTAATACCGATGTTGGCGTGTTTACTTTCTCCAGGACCATTAACAACACATCCCATGACAGCGACCGACATGTCTTCTACCCCCGGGTGTTTTTCACGCCAGTTTGGCATGCTGTCCCTGAGGTAAGTCTGTATGCGGTTTGCCAGTTCCTGAAAATACGTGCTGCTAGTTCTTCCGCAGCCGGGGCAGGCCGTCACCATCGGTGTGAATGAACGCAGACCCATTGTTTGCAATATTTCCTGGGCAACAACGACTTCGTTTGTCCTATCGCCACCGGGCTCCGGGGTTAGTGATATGCGAATAGTGTCTCCAATGCCTTGTTGCAACAGAACCGCAAGTGCCGCGGTTGACGCAACGATACCTTTGGAACCCATGCCCGCCTCGGTTAATCCGAGATGCAGAGCAAGATCGGTCTGAGCTGCCAGGGATTCATACACTTGCACCAGGTCCTGGACTCGGCTCATTTTGCAGGACAATATAATTTTGTCTTTGGGCAAGCCCAGTTCGACAGCTCTCGCTGAACTGTCTAGAGCAGACTTGATGACCGCCTCTCTATTGATCTGCTCTAAAGGCTTCGGGTTCGACAGAGCCGAGTTTTCGTCCAGGAGTTTGGCGAGCAATTCCTGATCGAGGCTTCCCCAGTTCGCGCCGATTCTCACAGGCTTTTCATGCCGCGCAGCAATTTCGATCATTTGGGCGAACTGTTCGTCTCGTTTTGAACCTCGACCAACATTGCCGGGGTTGATTCGATACTTGGCCAGGGCAGTTGCGCAATCGGGTACGGCAGAGAGCAGTTTGTGGCCGTTGAAGTGAAAATCACCCACCAAAGGTACATCCAGATCCATAGCCAGTAGCCGGTCACGAATTTCCGGAACTGCATTTGCCGCAGCTTCGGTATTGACTGTTATCCTGACCAACTCAGAACCGGCCCTGGCCAGATCTGCCACCTGAGCCGCTGTGCGAACCGCGTCCTCTGTGTCAGTGTTGGTCATGGACTGAACCACGATGGGAGAGGCTCCACCAATGGTGACCGAGCCAATATTTACAGATCTTGTCGTTTTACGTGGCATTAGGACAATTAATTACTTGATCGAGAACCGGAAGGGCCTTAGTTTATCCTTGTCGGCCGCGAAGTGATGGATAATAGTTGGCGGTTTGTCCCCTAGCACTCTAATTATCGTGTCAACAGGATAGGTTTTAAGAGACGAAATTCATGACAGCTAATCCGGTGTATGAATTCACAGAACGCGAACAGCATATTCTGAAGTTGCTGGTCGATCACTATATTGCGGAAGGCACGCCCGTAGGGTCGCGTACGCTCTCACGTCTGCCTGGCATTGATATCAGTGCGGCGTCGGTGCGTAATGTGATGGGTGATCTGGAGCACATGGGGTTACTCAAATCACCCCACACCTCCGCAGGCCGAGTGCCGACATCAGCAGCATTTCGGGTGTTTGTCGACAATTTGCTCGAAGTGCGCCCGCCGGATGAAAATACGGTGGATCACATCCGCGCCTTGCTTGATCCATCTCTGAATGATCAGGCTTTGGTAAAGGTGGCATCCAATTACCTGTCTGGTTTCACCAAAATGGCCGGCATGGTGACGGTGCCCAGACGTGATGAAAAGCCTTTGCAACAGGTTGAGTTCCTACCGTTGTCCGATCGCCGCGTGCTGGTTGTCCTAATCATCAGCGATAGTGAGGTGCAGAATCGAATCATCCATGTCGAGCGCGATTACAGCCAAGACGAGCTGTCTGAGTTTGCGCGCGAACTCAACGCTGAGTACTTGGGTCGCCCCTTGGTAGAGGCGCGCGACAAACTTCGTAGGGATTTAGAAAAAACCCGCAAAGATATGAGCCAATCGATGGGCCGCATGATTGATGTGGCTGGCCAAGTGTTCGGTAGCGATGAAGCAGAAGAAGAGAAAGAAAGCATGTTGCTGGCGGGCGAAACCAACTTGATGGACCATGCCGATTTCGATGACGTCAGTAAGCTTCGAGACCTTTTCGATGCCTTCTCACAAAAGCGCGATATATTTCATTTGCTGGAGCGTTCTGTGTCTGCAGATGGTGTGCAGATCTTTATCGGACGGGAATCCGGCTATGACGCACTTGGCGATTGCAGTGTAGTGACGGCCCCTTATGAGATCAACGGAAAGCTACTGGGCGTACTCGGAGTGGTGGGTCCGAAGCGTATGTCCTATGCCCAGGTTATTCCGGTGGTCGATGTGACGTCAAAATTGCTCAGCGCGGCCTTGAATCTCAGAAGTTAGGCGCTATATTCGCCCATCGGCACGCTTTTAGCACCGTATCCCGCATTAGAATGGCGTTTTTAGGCCGTTCGAGGCGGCTGAACCACCCTAGAATTCACTTTGAGTCAACGAGCTATTAACTGATGATGCCAGGCAATAATCAAACGTCTGACAATGCAGCCAATGGAGCTGCTGAGGACATGCAGGCAGGTAACGGATCTCCCGGGACCGGCGATACTACTGCGGACCAGGCGGAAACTATGGGGCCACAGGGCGATCCCTTCGAAGATGGCTCGACAGATGGCGAAGGCCCAACTGGCAACGACCCGCTAGAGTTTGGCGACCAGAGAATGGGCGAGGATGCGACGGAACTGAGCGAGTTGGAGCAGCTACAGAAGCAAGTTCAGGAATCGGAAGCAAAAGCCGCTGATAACTGGGATCGTTTGCTGCGTCTCCAGGCGGATATGGAAAATCAGCGCAAGCGTGCTCAAAATGATGTCACAAAGGCGCGAAAATTCGCTCTTGAAGGCATTGTTAACGATTTATTGCCAGTCAAAGACAGCCTTGAGATGGGTTTAGCGGCGGCTCAAACGGCCGAAGGTGACAACCAATCGATTATTGAAGGCGCTGAGCTTACCCTCAAAATGTTGGCTCAAGTCTTTGAAAAAAATAACATTATTGAAATTAATCCGGTCAACGAGAAATTCGATCCGGAGTTCCATCAAGCGATGTCCATGCAAGAGGTCGATGGCGTGGATGCAAACACGGTAGCCAGTGTCATGCAGAAGGGCTACACGCTCAACGATCGACTGGTTCGACCGGCCCTTGTCATGGTCGCTAAATAACCCCTTGAAACTTTGGGCTATTACCACATCATCTATGCAACGATCCGAATGCCTCTCGAGAGGGTTCCGGATTTTCATTATTTAGAATTCAGTTAAGGACTTTTTATATCATGGGTACCATTATCGGAATCGACCTCGGCACGACGAATTCGTGTGTCGCGGTTATGGAAGGGGGCAAGCCCCGAGTTATCGAAAATGCAGAAGGGGATAGAACAACTCCTTCCATCGTTGCATTCGCTGACGATGGTGAGGTTATTGTCGGTCAGCCTGCCAAACGTCAGGCGGTAACCAACCCGAAAAATACTCTCTACGCAGTCAAACGACTCATCGGTCGTCGCTTCGATGAAGCAGCTGTTCAAAAAGATATCGACTTGGTTCCCTATAAAATCGTCAAGGCAGACAATGGCGATGCGTGGGTTGAAGCCGCAGGTAAAGGCATGGCTCCTCCCGAGGTTGCAGCCCGAATCTTGATGAAAATGAAACAGACTGCTGAGGAATACCTCGGTACAGAAGTTTCAGAAGCGGTTATCACGGTGCCTGCCTACTTCAATGACTCCCAACGTCAAGCGACGAAAGATGCGGGACGCATCGCAGGTCTTGAAGTTAAGCGCATCATCAATGAGCCAACAGCAGCAGCCTTGGCTTATGGCATGGATAAGCAACGCGGTAACAAAACGGTTGCTGTTTATGACTTGGGTGGTGGTACTTTTGATATCTCCATTATCGAGATTGCCGAGGTTGATGGTGAGCATCAGTTCGAGGTTATGTCGACAAATGGTGACACCTTCTTAGGTGGTGAAGATTTTGACAACCGCCTCATCGAATATCTCTCCGAAGAATTCAAGAAAGAGTCCGGTATCGATCTACATTCCGATCCTCTAGCGCTTCAGCGTTTAAAAGAAGCTGCTGAGAAGGCGAAGATCGAATTGTCCAGCACTCAACAGACTGATGTGAACTTGCCATACATCACGGCCGATGCGACAGGTCCTAAGCACCTGAACATCAAGGTGACTCGTGCAAAGCTTGAATCACTGGTTGAAGATCTGGTTCAGCGCACTATCGAGCCATGCAAAATTGCATTAAAAGATGCCGGTCTAAGCGCTTCAGAAATTGAAGATGTCATCATGGTTGGTGGTCAGACACGCATGCCTAAGGTTCAGGAAGTGGTTAAAGACTTCTTTGGAAAAGAGCCTAGAAAAGACGTTAACCCGGATGAAGCGGTTGCTGTTGGTGCTGCTATACAGGGCGGTGTTTTGGGCGGCCAGGTAAAAGACGTATTGCTGCTTGATGTGACGCCATTGTCAGTGGGTATCGAAACGTTGGGTGGTGTTATGACCAAACTGATCGATAAAAACACGACTATCCCGACTAAGGCGCAGCAGGTGTTCTCAACAGCCGATGATAATCAAACAGCGGTTACCGTTCATGTCCTTCAGGGCGAACGTGAAATTGCCAGTACTAATAAATCATTAGGTCGTTTTGATCTGGCTGATATCCCACCGGCTCCTCGTGGTGTGCCGCAAATCGAAGTCATCTTCGACATCGATGCAAACGGCATCATGAATGTATCTGCACAAGATAAGGCGACCGGCAAACAGCAGTCGATTGTTATTCAGGCCTCTAGTGGATTATCAGACGAAGAAATTCAGAAGATGGTTCAGGATGCGGAAGAGCATGCTGCTGAAGATGCCAAGTTGCGTGGTTTGATCGATAAGCGTAATCAAGGCGAGCAATTGATTCATGCTGCAGAAAAATCCATCACTGATTTGGCTGATCAATTAGATGACGGCGAAAAAGCAGACATCGAAGGCAAAATTGCTGAGTTGCGTGAAGTTATGCCAGGTGAAGATGAGGAGGCTATTGATGCCAAATTAGCTGCACTGGGTGAAGCGGCCGGTAAACTTGCAGAGCGTGCTTATGCGGCTCAAAACGCTGCTGAAGGTGGCGCAGGCGAAGCACCTGAAGGTGAGTCTGCATCTGCTGATCCTTCTGTTGATGATGCGGTTGACGCAGAATTCGAGGAAGTTAAGGAAGATAAAGCCTCTTAATACTGATACGAAATTCGTATAGGTAGTTAGAGCTTAAACGGTCGGAAGCCTGGCTGATCATGGAGTGCAAACTCTTTGCTCAGTCAAGCTCTCCGGCTTTTTGTTTGTGTATTGCAGTGAATACGTCAGGTCGATAGAGCATGTCTCAACGGGATTTTTACGAAGTACTGGGTGTGTCCAAGGACGTATCCGAAGCAGATCTGAAAAAGGCTTATCGCCGTTTAGCGATGAAGTACCATCCCGATCGCAACCCTGACGATGAAGAAGCGATAGAGAAATTCAAAGAAGCTAAAGAAGCCTTTGAGGTTCTCAAGAGCCCTGAAAAGCGGGCAGCCTA
>CAZCKD010000085.1:0-13679 GCA_964498925.1 uncultured Granulosicoccaceae bacterium | reverse complement strand
CAGCTGTCCCGAATTGACAGAAAAATCCCTTCGTCTAATTGAGCGGTTCTCCTCGTTAACCATAGCCCGGCACATCTTGTTGTAGTACTCCCGTTGTTGTTCAGTAGTGAGATCAACGGCGTCCGGCGGGAAGTAGGAATTACTTGTTTCTATGAACTCCCAGACCGTGGCATCAAGCAGGGAATTGTATTTCGAGGGATGCATACTGGGCGAACTCTTTTCCGGAGTCAGTCAACCTACAGCGGGGGACGACAAATTGCAAAATTTATCAGGGTGATCAAATTCATTGGATTGATCGTAAGCATCCGACTGGTTAATTTTCAATGAAGTGCAATGCCCCGTGAATGTGCGTTTACCTTTACACTCTCGCTTTGCTGCAAATTCACGATCTTTGTTAGCACTGCCTGTCGCCAAATCATCCGATTGTTAACTAAACGGGTAACCGGTCAATTCCACTTAGATGAAAGAATCATCGACATTGCTCGCGTGTCTGAATCAACCGGCTCTGGCGGCAGATTTGCGCCGAACGCTTCGCTTGGGGCTACCGTTGATCGGTGCGCAGTTACTCCAGATTGGCAATGGATTTGTTGATGCGCTAGTGGCCGGACGCCTAGGCGCCGCTGAACTGGCTGCGGGCGGCATTGGTGGTAGTTTGTGGTTCATGGTCTCTTTGTCATGCATTGGATTGATGGCTGGACTATCGCCGACGCTTTCACAGTTAATCGGGGCGAAACGAAGAGTTTTTGTCGGGACTATATTCAGGCAAGGTGTCTGGCTAGGTTTAATCACGGGTGTCGTTGCGCTGCTCGTTTTGTTGCTCATAGCAGTGAACGTGCATCGATTTGCATTTGCGCCCGAACTACCCCCGTTAATCCGTGATTATCTAATGGGGGCTTGTTGGAGCTTGCCCTTTTTCGCGTTGGTGATGGCTACACGAAACGTGTGTGAAGCGTCCTCAGCGACGCGTCCTGTGTTAATCGTCACCGCGCTGGGATTGTTAATTAACGTGTTGGCAAATCTTGGTTTGGGGCTAGGTTGGTTCGGATTACCTCGTTTGGAATTGTTTGGTATTGGTTTGGCCACAACGCTTGTCAATATCGGAATGGCTATAGCGATGGTGCTGTTTGTTATGGGGCCTCGTTTCAAACGTTTTTCTCTCTTTACAACATTTGACCGTCCCAAATGGGAACACTTGCGTCCCATGTTGACCTTGTCTATCCCCATTTTTCTGGGAATGCTGTTTGAGGCCGGCTTGTTTGTCGCTACGTCTGTGCAAATGGGGTTTATTGGTATTGTCGAGTCGGGTGCCCATCAAATAGCGATTGGCGCATCAGCGTTTTGTTACATGCTCCCTCTGGGAATGTCGTTTGCCATGACAGCTCGGGTCGGTCGGGCGGCGGCGTTAAAGCAGGGCGCACCCATACGCCTGCGAATTCTAAGTGGCATCATTTTGAGCGTCTGTATGGCTTTTTCCACGGCGTTATTGTTGGTCATCTTCCGATTTGAAATTGCGGCGATTTACACAGACGATATAGCGCTTCAACAAATGGCCGCTAGCCTGCTTTTACTCGGTGCCTTGTTTCAATTGTCTGACGGTGCGCAGATAATGCTAATTGGGGTGCTACGTGGCCTTCACGATACGCGGGTTCCTATGTTCATCAATGCGTTTTCCTACTGGGTTATCGCATTTGGATTCGGCGTTTATTGTGCCCACGTACTTAAATGGGGTGCGCACGGATTATGGGTAGGCTTGGTGACAGGACTCACCGTCGCGTCAGTTTTGTTGGGCTTACGATTGCGAAAAATACTTAAAGTTTATTCGTAGTACAACGCTTAGTTAGGTAGTTAGATGTTTCTATCTAAGAAGTTTCTCCAGCCTCGGTTGGCAGCACTATCGTTTGCCCATGAGGAGTATTTGCCGCAGCCGTTTCCCATTGTGTATACAGTTGCGTTAACTGGCCGGCATTGCCAATACCTTTTGCCACAATAATATTCTCCAGCGCGTCTAACCAATGCAGATAGTACGTATCGCCCAAGTCTTGATCGCCGCTTTCCTGCGCTTGCTTAATGCTCCGGCTCAGCTGGTCTGCCCATTCGCTCCAGGTGAATAGTTGTTGCTGATGAAGCGTTAACGTTATCGCGAATATTTCAGCTTGCCATGGAGCTTCGAAAACCGGGCCCTCTGCGTCACGCGGAATTGACTTTATGGTGTCAAGGGCAAGCTGGCTCTGAGAATGTGTCATGACGCTGAGACTCTTGAATTCTCTGCACCGAGATAGGGTTCCCAGCAATCGACATGCACGACGCTGTGCTGCGGTCGACTCTTACCCCAGAGTTCCTGAGCTGAAAAGCGCACATTGTAAAGCCACTGCGGATTTTCGCCTAAGCCGAGAGCGTTGCTGTCAGGGTAGACGTGGGCGCCGTGTATTTTGTGTATGACACCTGTGCAGTTTCTAATATAACCGGGCAATCTTGTGTGCCCCGGGTTGTGTAGGTTGTTAACGGTCACCTCATCGCCAACGCTGTACCGTGCTTTGCTTGTCACAGCTCTGTCGACGGGGCCGCCTTTCTTAAGAACAGAAGCAACGGTTCCAGCCTCGAGAATTCTTTTGACATTTTTTGGTGTATCTATCGAAGAGCCAGTCTTTAATTCCGCATCGCTTACTAAATCAAACTGTAACAACAGTGACTCTAATGCTTCTAACCAAACGCGGTAATAGCCAATGCTTAAATATCGCGATGGTATGAGGGATTCTCTGGCAAAGCGTGATTGATCGAGATTCCAAGTGCCAGTGGCACCCATCGCCAAGGTGATTGCCAGTACTTGTTTTTCCCAATCATCATGAAATTTTGTATCCGGCTCAACATCGATAGCGCCGTGACATTCTTGACCACCCATATCGTGAACGCCGTTCACGAAGACATCTGCTCTGTTGATGAAGCTAATGCAGTTCCGATCATAGAGTTTCGATTTACGAGAGTAGCCAGCTCTTCTTCTGACAGATGTTCAGTGTTCTCCGGTCGTTGTGGGATAACCATATAGCGTACTTCGGCAGTCGAGTCCCACACGGCAATCTGTTTAGATTCCGGCAGTTTTACACCGAATTCTTCCAAGACGGCCGCAGGATCTATAACAACGCGGGAGCGATAAGGCGCAGATTTATACCAGGCTGGCGGTAATCCTAAAACAGGCCACGGGTAACAAGAACACAAAGTGCACACGACAACGTTATGAACATCATCCGTATTTTCCACAGCGACCATATGCTCGCCTTGTCTTCCCTCGAAGTCCATTGACGCGATGGCGGCGGTCGCATCATTCATTAGCCAGGTCTTGAACTGAGGATCTACCCAGGCTCGGGCAACCACACGGGCACCATTTTGAGGACCGATTTTATGTTCGTAAGTGTCTATCAGCTCGTTAAGAGCTGCTTCCTGGATATACCCTTTCTCCGTCAGCAGCGTTTGCAATGAGCGCACTCTGAGGGCGGTATCGTCTAAGTGAGAGTGGTCGTGATCGTGAGTGTGACCGTGGCCGTGGCCGTGCGCATGCTTATGAGAGTGCTCCGGGCCGGTAGATCCGCTTTGATCTGAAGACTTTGATTCGTTTTTCGACATGGCACTATCATACGGGTCGCCATGATCAGGTCAACGGCAGAACCTATATCAGTTTCAGCAATTTCTTTCGGACTTCGGGTTTTGACGTGTTCTCACCGAGCCAGATGTTGAAAAATGCACGGGTGAATAGCGGATCGTCGATATCCCCTATGGGCGTGCCATTGCGGTAAAAACGTGTGCGTTCCTGCTCGTCGCGCACACCCGTAATGGTGGTTCTTTTATCAACATCCGGGATAATCTGGGCCAACTGCGTTTTCCAGGTGCTCAGTTGGTCCCGGCTATGCTGCCCTTGACTTCGAATTTCTTGAATCGATTTGGATACGATATCTGCCGATTCAATTTCCCGAAGATATGAAAGGGAGAGTGCGTAGGGGCGATCGGCACGATAGGAGCCTTCGGGCGCATACAGTTCTGCGTCGAAAACCCGCCAGAACATGACTTTCAGCCTAGCTTTACCTACCAGTTCCGGCTCTGGCATATGTTGACCCGCCACCCGCGGATCCGCCGAAAGCGGCAAGCTGGCAACTAGGGTTAGCAGAAATATCAAGACAGTCGCCTTCATGGGGCTAAATCTCATGTTTTTGATCGATAATTACTTTACGGAATAAGGGTGGCAAGTGGATGCGTGTGTAACCGTTTTTCCCAGCTTCGGTCGTAAACTGTGACGTGATTAATAGTGGCTGCAATTGTGCCCAGACAGACTCGAAACCTAAATCTTTCCAATTCAGCCTACGCGGCAGCCTGAAATCGCGTGTTTCCCGTATCCTACAATCAGAGCTGTACGTTTACTTTTTCCGAGCAAGGATCCGATGAAATATCTCCTGCTCTTTGCCTCCATTGAGGATGTTTCATGAACAGAATAGCCCCCTCCATTCTCTCTGCTGATTTTGCAGCGCTGGGCGAGGAGGTTCGGTCAGTTATCAAAGCGGGTGCGGATTGGATTCATTTTGATGTGATGGACAACCACTACGTTCCCAATCTAACCATCGGCCCGGCTGTTGCTGCGGCCATTAAACCGCACTGCGTGACCCCTGATGGTGTTGCAGTGCCGCTTGATGTGCACTTGATGGTGAAGCCGGTTGATGCGCTTGCCGAAGCATTTGCCGATGCAGGGGCAGATCTCATCACATTTCACCCCGATGCTGGAACCCATGTCGATAGAACTCTCCAGTTGATCCGCGATAAGGGCTGTAAGGCGGGGCTCGTGTTCAACCCGTCAATGCCGCTGGATATTCTGGAATGGACGATCGATAAGGTGGATATCATTCTTCTCATGTCTGTGAACCCCGGATTCGGGGGACAGAGCTTTATTGATTCAACCTACAAAAAAATCGAGCAAGCCCGAAAGCTAATAGACGCCACGGGTAGGGATATCCGGTTGGAAGTTGACGGTGGAATAAAGGTCGATAACATCGCGCAAGTCTGCTCTGCGGGTGCGGATACCTTTGTTGCTGGCAGTGCCATTTTCAATGAGCCAGACTATGCGTCAGTTATTGATGCGATGCGAAAGAATATGGCCGCTGTTTAGCAACAGTTTAAATACATCGTCCTCCATCCACTTCCATGCAAACGCCCGTCACCATACTCGCCTCGTCAGAGCACAAGTAGCAGGCTGCATTCCCCATATCTTCTGGAGTAGAGAAGCGACCTAAGGGGATAGTGGATATGAAGCGAGCTCTAACTTCGGGCGTGTCTTCTCCCATGAATGAGGACAGCAACGGTGTTTCACCGGCGACAGGATTTATCGCATTGACGCGAATGCCTTTTGGTGCCAGTTCAACAGCCATTGTTTTTGTCGCAGTAATCATCCAACCTTTTGTTGCGTTATACCAGCTTAGGTTGGGCCGAGGACTTACACCACCGGTTGACGCAACATTAAGAATAACCCCGCTGCCCTTGGCTTTCATGACAGGCACGATGAACTTACTCGTTAGAAATACCGACTTTGCGTTTACGGCGAAAACCCGATCGAACTCTTCTTCACTGACCTCTTCCATTGGCATAGGAAGATGTGTGACGCCGGCATTATTGACGACGATATCGATAGATCCATACTTGGCAAGAACCTCTCTAACGAGTTGTTCAACTTCTGCCGCTTTGCTGATATTCGTGCTGTGAGCGCTGGCTTTCTCACCGATGGCATCAGCTAACTCTTCTGCGGCCGTGGCGTTGATGTCGACAATGGCAACCTGTGCACCTTCTTTGATAAATTTTTCAACGATGCCTTTTCCAAAGCCCGATGCTCCACCGGTTACAACTGCGGTTTTGCCTGTCAATCTACCCATTGTGATGTCCGTCCAAAAAAGTCAGAGTTAGTCGTGTTTTGCAGCGACGGTTTTAAGTGATGAAAATCCGTATAGAGCTTCAAAACCTTTTTCACGCCCGTGTCCGGAGAGTCCAGTGCCACCGAAGGGTAACTCTACACCGCCACCAGCACCATAGTTGTTGATAAATACCTGCCCGGACTTTAATTTTTTTGCCAGGCGCATTTGTCGTGAACCGTCTTTAGTCCATACTGCTGCGACTAAGCCGAACTGCGTCCCGTTGCCAATCTCCAGTGCGTGTGCTTCATCTTCAAATGGAATCACAACTTGGACAGGTCCAAAGACCTCGTCTTGCGCCAATGTATGCGTAGAGCTCACATCGCAGTACAGAGTCGGCGCTACATAGTGACCTGATGCTATGGCTTTGTCCGTAAGTTGTCCGGTTGCTGCGACGGTCAAATCTGAACCTTGTTCTATAAATCCGTTGACGCGTTCTTTTTGTCTGCCGGAGATCAATGGGCCGACATCTAAATCGTCTAACGCCGCGCCCACTTTCAATGCCTTGTAGCGACCAGACATTTTCTCAACGACCTCGTCGTAACGCGACTGCTGCACCAATATACGCGATGAAGCGGAACACGTTTGCCCGGCGTTCTGAATACCGGCATTAACGAGAAAGGGTAGAGCTGCATCGACATCGGCGTCGTCGAACACTATTTGCGGCGACTTACCGCCAAGTTCCAGCGTAACCGGTACGACATTCTCAGCGGCTGAACTCTGGATAAGTTTTCCAACCGAAACCGATCCTGTAAAGGAAATATGTTGAACACCGGAATGTGCGCTTAAGGCTGCGCCTGCTTCTGCGCCTAATCCTGGAATGACACTTAAAGCGCCGTCAGGCAGTTGCGCTTGCCGCGCAATATCGGCAAATGCCAACGCGGTCAGACAAGCTTCTTCTGCAGGTTTTAAGACTGCGGCATTCCCCATGGCCAAGGCAGCCCCTACCGACCTACCAATAATCTGCATGGGGTAGTTCCAAGGAACAATATGGCCTGTGACACCGTGTGCTTCACGAAGCGTGTACACCGTATAACCGGCAAGATACGGAATGGTTGAACCGTGGATTTTGTCGCAAGCACCGGCATAGAACTCAAGATAGCGGGCAAGTGCAACCGCATCGGCCCTGGCCTGCGTTAATGGCTTGCCGACATCTAATGCTTCTAGTCGAGCCAGGTGCTCTACGTTGTCTAAAACGATTTTTCCCATTCGGTACAAAACACGACTGCGCTCTAACGCTGTCGAGTTGCCCCAATCACTATCTAAGGCCGCCTGTGCCGAATTTACGCCACGATCTATGTCTTCTGCATTGCCTCGCGCAATGGAACAAAGAATGGATCCGTTGGAGGGATTAATTAAATCAACGGTTTGATTACCAAGGCTTGGTACCCACTCGTTGTTGATAAAGCAACAGGATGGGTCGAAGTCTAAATTCAAGGATTCCATAGAAGGCCTTATTTCCTTTTTGGGTAATTGAGATTGAAGGGCTTTCCCGGGTGCTTAATAAATAAACGGAACAAGCGCTTTTGAACGCTCTCGATAGTTGGCGTAGCTGTCATATCGAGAGAGCAATAGAGATTCTTCCCGGTGAATCTTAAACATCAGAACAACGACAAGAGCAATGAGTACCGACGCGTGCCAAAGCGTGGAATGGCTCAACGCTGCGCCAAGGCCCGCAAGAATAACGGCCGAATACATAGGATGTCGAACAAAACGGTATGGCCCACTCATGGTGAGTTGTGAATTGTTGGTGGGTTCTGGTAAGACTTGAAAGGTTCCCGAAGACATGCTTTTTAAAGCCCAGATCGCCAGCAGCACTGCCAGTACGATCAGCATTAAGCCGACAATGGAAACTATATCTGATGTGAATAATGCCGTAACTGGAGACGCTACCAATGCAATGAGCACGAACTGCGCGGCGACCAGGCCGAGGGAGGATAGCTTCATGATCGTTGCTGGATAGGGTGTGAGCGTTTGTCGATTATAACGGCTCCACTGAGTACTTGCCTGCTGCTGACAATGCGGAGGTGATCGCTCTAAAACGTCACGTCAGCATGAGCACTTTGTTATTCTAAATTCAGGCTGCTGCTTACTTAAAGATACCCCTTGATTAAACGAGCTTCTCAAACTTACCGCCTGGGTTTACCCGCGTGGGCATTTCCGGAATGGAAGAGTGTTTACTTTGATGCCTCATCATCAATGTTGAATAGCTATGCGGAAGTTTTTAATGCTGTAGAGGGCAACACAACGTTTTATCACACCCCTGATAGTGCTACGGTCGATCGGTGGTTAGACGCATTGAGCGGTACAGAATTAACCATTAGCTTTAAGTTACCTAGCGAAGTCACTCATCAAAAACAACCGGATGAGCGTGTATTGCAGCGCTTTATGGAATCCATTCGTCCGCTTAAACCACACCTTGGCCCCTTCCTCTTACAGTTTCCTCATTGGGCTGGTATCGAATTTCTAACTCGTTTTGAACGACTGTTTAATACAGTTGCAGAGGTAGGGTCCGCCGTTGTCGAAGTACGACATACAGAATTGTTTGAGCAGCCGCAAACTCTGGAACCCCTTCTAAATCGATATGGATTTGGTCGTGCCATTCTTGATACACGTGCTTTATATCAAGGTGACTTAGCGCACCCGGAAGTCGTTAATGCGATCCATGAAAAGCCGGACCTGCCTGTTCTTACTACGCTGTATAACAATAAGGCGTTTGTGAGATTAATGCTTCACCCCAATGGACAGAATGACATCTGGATGGAGGAGTGGGTGGACAGAACCTGGGGTTGGATTAATCAGGGCGTTGAAACTGTGATGATGATTCATTGCCCGAACAATTTTCATTGTCCCGCATTTGCGCAAGAATTCCATGAGAGGCTCTGTGTTAAGGCCAACGGATCGATAGCAGCGTTACCAGCGTGGCCGGTACCTCAACAAGGATCCTTGCTTTAGTGGCTAGGCGGCAGATTTTTTCTGAACTAGCGAGATATGCGGAAATGGAATGCTGATTGATTCTTTGCTGCAAGCACTAACGCACGCCTGCTGGATAAGTCGTTGTAAGTCGAAATAGAACAGGGCAGCTGCACTGTTGCACGTAACTAATATCCAGTAATCCAGAGAAGAGTCGTTGGCTGAGTTTAACTCGACGTCGACACCAACGATATGTTCAGCCAAAGGCGAGTTTTCCAAAGTCTCCTGTATGGTTTTGGTTAATAGTGCGGGTAGTTCAACCAAGCTTATATCCTGGTGATCGTAGTCAACGCCAAACGTACTCGTCACACCGAAACTACCACTACGTGACAGGTTAATCATTTCTTGTCCATAGAAGGTTGCGGTCGGGATGCTTACGATTTGACCGCCTCTCTCCTGAAGTTCAACGGTATCCGGGTTCTGGTCCAGCACCTGTAAAATCTTTGTACCTGAGAGCAGTACAACATCACCTTTTGACGTGGGAAACCATCGCTCATCACCGACAATTCGGCTGGTAATGCCATGAAACTCCGCCAATGGAATTCGTAAATCGCCGTTGAGTTCAGGGTTTCTTAAAATTGTGTACATGTTGATGGATTCAACATTCCACGGGAGTCCGCGATAAAGCACGCGTTCTTGTTCTCGCATCGCGCCAACATTCAACAACAACCTTGCCTCTGACACGTAGCGTGGTAGCAAGTGGCGAATGCCAAGGGCCAGTCCAACGATGAGCAGGACGAGAAGCCCGAGTAGCAACACATCTCCTCTTTCGTAGAAAACAACGAAGACTGCCAGAATACTCAAACTGAAAGTGAGTGCGTGAACGGTATACGCGGCAAGCCGATATCGCGTTCGACGCTCTGGTGCGGCATTTCCGGACAAATATGCACGATAGCTTCGTAATATAAATCGAACACCATGCCAAACCGCTATTGCCGCTAGTAACGCGAGCACCAAAGTCAGGCCTCGTCCAGTGACAAAGTTTTGTAAAGATGAGAGTAAAGATTCGGTAAAAGACTGATCACCTTCGAGTTCAGCAATCTGTATGTTGGCAATAGTTATTGCGCTCTGAGCATCGCTTTTTCTTCCTTCCCAGAGTGACGTAAATCGATCTAGTGTGTTTGAAAGATCATCAGATGGCGTCAGTGCTAGTGTTGGTTTTAGGCTCGACAGTGCTTTGTCAGCGATGGCAACTTCTTCTTCGTATCGCAGAATCGCATCGTTAAGTTCGCTGAGTCGTCTTGGCTTCTCGGTTAATTCTTTTAAACTTTCAATAACGGGCTCGGCAATCAGTGCAATATCTTCCTGCCAGTCACTTTTCTTTTCGACTTCTTCGCTAACAAATAGGCTGGTGTCCAACCCACCTATGGCAAGATTTTGTAGTGTCGAGCGTAGTTTTTCGATATCAACCGTCAGCGCATCTGCCTGTGCGCGAAGATCTTCTTTGTCCTGTTCATTAGCCGCTTCGATGTCTTCACCCAGGCCGCTACGCTGAGCGATTTTCTGGCTCAATACACCTTGAATGAACTCAAGTCTTTCAAGCTTCGCAGTTAGGAATTCGGCCTGTTGCTCGGAAGTTTGATTTGGCTGGGAGGAATCTGCTGTGTCTTGAGCGAGCAGGGTCGGGCAGGCCGCGCTGACGAATAAGCCAAGCGCAATTGCAGCCCCTTTTATCAAGCACTTTGCCCCAAACATCAATGAATAGTCCTGACGTTACTTTCGCCTAGGGCTATTAGTGAGCTAAAGACGTGCCGGTTAGGGCGGTATGGACGAATTCGGTTAAGTTATTGAACCGTCAGTTGATTCAGAACTTATTGGCTTCGGACATAAATTGGAAAGGCGGTATTAATACCACCGCGACTCGACGTGTAACCTTGTATCCTGAAACCAAGTCCCGACGGGCCCTCAAACGGTTGGGCTTTCGGATTATCGCTGTTGTTGTAAGCGTTCAGAATGGCGTTTATGACATCTTCTCTCGACATGGAGTCAGGAAAGAAACTGGAAAACTTACCTTTCCACTGATTGCCATCTCTGATCTCTATATTGGCGGTATAAACCCCTGCGCGGTTTGGCTTGTCTCGTATGGATTTGATGCGAGCGATGGATGGGTCTTGGCCTCCGGGTCGGGAGTGAAAACCGACAGGCTTGCCACTGCGATTTATTTCCCCGTCAAATATATGCCACTGATTGATGTTCGGTGATGTATCTGACCATTTTTCACCAGAGGAGGTGTTATGTGACGTAGTCTGGCTTCCGCTGTTGGAAGAATTACCGGAGTTGGAATGACTTGTCGTGTTTTCGGAGCTGGTTTGATAAGACGAACCCCCGCTTTTTGATAATGCGTCGAGGTCTATTCCGAACTGGTCCAGATTTACGCCAAGTGCTACCAGAATCACGGCGACTATTGGTATATAACGCTTATATTTATTCACAATTACTTGTCCAAGTTAGAAGTCGCTAAACTAATTCATAAAGGTTAACAAGATCTCGTGCTTTTGTAGAGTGAACTTGTGTTCAAATTTGAGTCTATTAGATGTGCCGATGCAAGGGAATATGATGGTTAGATCCTTGAAAATGTTAGTAATTCTTTGGCTGGCATTCGCTCAGATCCTCATGGGATCACAATTGGCGAGTGCAGGATCGCTCGCGCCCTTAAATCTTGAACCCGCCGCTGAAGAGTTTCTATATGTACAGTTCGAAGGAAACAGGGTTCCGGGTTCGGATGTAGACGTCAATCCTCCCTTGATAGAGCATGAGGTCGATTGGCGTGCGGATGCCGATATCCGTCAGACCTTCGTCGCTACGGTGGTTGACGATAGTGAATTGGACACGGTCATGTTTTTCTACCGCTTTGCCGGTGAGTCTAACTTTACGCGCAGCTTGATGTCGCCTCTTTCCTTTTCGTCGACCTACACCGCGCAAATTCCAACCGACCCGAATCAAACCACAGCCATTGAGTACTACATCGAAGCGCGTGATGTCAGTGGTAATCGAACGGTTAGAGGCTATGCCTTTAATCCGTTGGTGCGAGAAATAGAAGCGGTTGAAACAGAAACGGCCGAGGTGACTCCCGTTGCTGAAGAGGAGGCTGTCGAGAGTTCAACGCGCCGATTCCCTAATTTTGTGTATATCGTCGGCGGGGTCGTTTTGCTCGGTTTATTGGCAGGTTTGTCGTCATCGGGTGATTCAGACCCACCAGAGACTGGTGAACCATGTTCCGGTCAAGGGTGTCTACTCACCTTAACAGTTGATACACCGTTGTAACGCGACGGCGGAGTGAACATGTTTTTTACAGATCCTATCATCACAAATCGTTATACCAAGGCGGTTATCGTTGCCGCGTCTGTCCTGATTGCTAGTTGTACTGACTCACCTTCGGGAACTGTCTCCGTCAATCAGAACGACGGTATCGTTTTAAATCCACCAGAATTTCTGCTATCCAGAGCGGTAGACACGTCGAATCTGCAGGCAAGAGTGACTGTAAACGTGGGTGGAGAAGACATTGCCGTTACGCAGTCCAACCAGAGTTCTTCGCCATGGATCGGGCAGGTTTTTGTTCCCAGTGGTTCGAATCCGACGATCTCGGTTACTTGGGTAGAGACGGATGTTCCTGGATTGCAATCGGAACTTCTGTTGGCTACGTATACAGCTACGTTGGGTGAAAGCATAGATACAGACCAGACGTTTCAAATCGACACAAACGATTACAGAACCGGTAATTCAGCAGTGGATCCTGAAGCAATGCTCGATATTGACAACGATGGATTCAGCAATTTGCTAGAGAGAATTCAAAATACAGGACCAGCAGATGGCGAAGATATGCCGCTTGCCGTAACGATCCCTTACACAGATCGATCACCGCTTATAAACGGCAGGTGGGACGATGTCTGGGAGTTTGATGCGCAGTACAACGATGCTGACGCTACTAGGTTATCGCTCGACAAAGTGCTTATCAATGAAGCTGGAGCGGCCGATGATGATCGAGGGATGTATTGGGCTGCTGTACACGATGGTGTTTTTTTATATTTACTGATTTTTGCCGAGGAAGGCATACACAGAACACCACATGCGGACTCGTCGCCCGTTTACCTAGATGATTCCATCGATATATATTGGGATGGTGATAATAGTAAAGGCCTCGTATACGATGAGGATGATTATCACTACATCATTGGTTTGTTGGATGCAGATGGCAACGAAAACCGGTCGGGCTTGCAAACAACCCGATTGCAAAAGGGTGATAACTCAGTAGTTCTAGATGAAAGCGCTATTGAATTTGGTATCTGTCTCTGCGATGGGTCTAGCCAGGGCGATACCCAGCAACTTTACGAAGTAAGAATAAATTTGGTAGCCGCAGGCATACCGATAAACTCTAGGTTCGGATTGGAAATCAATGTCAATGATGATGCCGATGGGCAGCGCCGAGATGCGAAGTGGGGATGGTTTAACACCACAGGCGTGGACAATACTTGGCAGGTGCCTAATTTGATGGGCAACGCCATATTAGAAAGCCCTCCTTAGACTCTTTATTCGGCCGTCAATGATGAATGGATAGTTCCAAGCAGTCTGAGGCCATAAAGTTCGGTACGCTGGCGGCGTACGGCAGTCTTGCGTTTCCATTAGCCGCGGCGTTTATTGCCTTACAAATTATTGTCCCGACGTTTTACGCTGAGTCCACGTCGCTTAGCTTAACGGCCATCGGCGTGCTGCTCTTTCTAGCGCGCCTTTGCGATACAGTCACTGACCCTCTCGTTGGCTATTGGTCTG
>CAZCKD010000084.1:12428-13698 GCA_964498925.1 uncultured Granulosicoccaceae bacterium | reverse complement strand
GTGCTCGGTAGTCTGGGTACCGTGCTCGTGGTCATGTCTCCGTATCGATTGCGTCGATTCATGAGTTTTCTTGAGCCGTTTAATGATCCCTTTGGTGCAGGGTTTCAGCTGACGCAATCCTTAATTGCTGTTGGAAGCGGTGGCTTAACAGGAACAGGCTTTGGCAATAGCGTGCAGAAGCTCTTCTACCTGCCTGAAGCCCACACCGATTTTCTGTTCGCGGTGTTGTGCGAAGAGCTGGGTATGATCGGCGCGTTCTTCTTAATCTTTTTGTATTGTTTTATCGTGTGGCGTTGCTTTCGTTTGGCGAAAATTGCGGACGAACAAGGCAATCGATTTGCAGGCTTTCTTGCCTTAGGTATCGGCTCATGGATAGGCTTGCAATCGTTTATCAATATTGGTGTGAATCTCGGCATTCTGCCAACAAAAGGTATAACGCTTCCGCTGATGAGTTACGGCGGTAGTAGTGCGGTGGTATTCGCAGTCACGTTCAGCCTATTACTTCGAATAGAATGGGAACTTCGCCAAAACGCTCATCTGAGTTTATTGGCTAGAGAAGCGAAAGATGGGGGTGTCTCATGATGCAACCTGTCGTTATTGCAGCCGGTGGTACAGGCGGACATGTCATCCCCGCACTTGCAGTCGCCGATGAGCTACGCGAAAGAGACATTCCAGTGGTGTGGCTCGGAACAAAGACCGGTCTTGAGGCGCGTCTTGTTCCTGCAGCGGGTGTAGAAATTCGTTGGATTTCGGTTGCCGGTTTGCGCGGTAAGAATCTTGTACAGACACTGATCGGGCCGTTAAAACTGCTGCGCTCTTGTTTTCAGAGTCTTCGCATGGTCCACAGTTTAAAACCACGTGCTGTATTGGGTATGGGTGGTTTTGTCTCCGGGCCAGTCGGATTGGCAGCGTTGGTTCTGCGAAAGCCCTTGGTTCTGCATGAGCAGAATGCAGTGGCTGGAATGACCAATCGCTGGCTTAGCGGATTAGCCACTCGTGTGTTTGCTGCATGGCCGGGTGCTTTTTCCAATGAGCCGGGCGAACACGTTGTGGGTAATCCTGTCAGCCAGAAGATCGCACGATTTGCCGCTTCAAATCCGGTTCGAAATTTCAGCACTAATGATTCACCGCTTCGCATTCTTATTGTTGGTGGTAGCCGTGGTGCTCGTGCTTTAAATGAAACCGTACCTGCGGCCATCGCTGAATTGAATGCACCGGTGGTTGTTCATCATCAAGCGGGTATGCAAGACGGTGAGCTTGTTCGAGAACG
>CAZCKD010000084.1:0-12328 GCA_964498925.1 uncultured Granulosicoccaceae bacterium | reverse complement strand
TGTCATCGGAATCATTAGCGGATGTGCTTCGCCCCCTGGTGGAAGATCGCTCCAAGCTGCAAAGCATGAGTCAAGCGGCGCGGAAATGTTTTACGCCTGCGGCAGCTGTTGAAGTGGCCAATGCACTCGTAGAGGTCTCTCGATAATGGTTGTTGATATCTCTCCAGTTGTGAAAAGTCAGATGCGCCGTGTGCGAGCCATGCACTTTATCGGTATCGGTGGTGTTGGCATGGGCGGTATCGCCGAAGTTATGCACCACTTGGGTTTTCGGGTAAGCGGTTCTGATCTAGGTAGCAATGCGTTGACTCAGCGACTGGCTGGCTTGGGAATCGTTGTAAAGAAGGGGCATGATGAGGAGCATGTTGAAGACGCCGATGTGGTCGTCATCTCAACGGCTGTTCCTGATGACAATCCCGAGCTGGTGCGAGCACGCGAGATGCGTTTGCCGATCGTTCGACGTGCGGAAATGTTGGCTGAGCTGATGCGCTTTCAGCAGGGTATCGCTGTTGCCGGTACTCACGGAAAGACAACAACAACCAGCCTTGTTGCCAGTCTACTCACCGAAGGCGGCATGGATCCGACCTATGTTATTGGTGGTCGATTGAATAGCTCTTCGGCCAATGCCTATCTGGGACAGTCTGAATGGTTAGTGGCAGAAGCCGATGAAAGCGACGCTTCTTTCTTATATCTTCAGCCGGTCATCTCTATCGTCACCAACATCGATGCTGATCACCTGTCTACCTATGACGGTGACTTCGAAAAGCTTAAACAGACTTTTGTTGATTTTCTTATGCATCTGCCGTTCTACGGACTGGCAATTGTATGTATCGATGATGAGCACATCAGGGATGTTTTGCCTAGGGTCGGTCGACCGGTTCGTACTTATGGTTTTGATGACGCGGCAGATGTGCAAGCGCTCAACGTGCGCCAGGAAGGATTGCGCATGTATTTCGATGTTCGAATTGATGATGGCGGAGATGTCAGTAGTGAGATTCGCGATATCGCGCTGAACATGCCAGGTCGGCACAATGTACTTAATGCCTTGGCCGCTATCACTGTTGCGCTGGAATTAGGTGTTCCTGTTCGTGCCAGCAAGCGCGCATTGTCAAGGTTTGCAGGTGTCGGACGTCGCGCGCAGTCACATGGATTGCTACACTTCGATGGCGGTACTGCTGAGTTGCTTGATGACTATGGACATCATCCGACAGAGGTTGCCGCTACACTTAAAGCGGTACGTGGCGGTTGGCCTGATCGACGTATGGTTGTCATTTTTCAGCCTCATCGCTATACCCGGACGCGTGATCTATTTGAAGACTTTGCCGAAGCATTATCCCTAACAGATGTATTGCTGCTGAGTGAGGTTTATGCTGCCGGTGAAGAACACATCACAGGCGCAGACGGCCGTGCGTTGGCACGTGCAATTCGTAATCGTGGAGCGGTAGAACCGATCTTCGTCGAAGATATCAATGAGTCTCCAACGGCTCTTGAAAGAATCATCGAAGATGGTGACATTGTTTTAACGTTGGGTGCAGGCAATGTCGGTGGTTTAGCGCTAACCTTGCCCGAATATTTTTCTGCTGACTCAGTCGCTGCGCGCAAGGAGGCCAACAGTGGCTGAATCCTTGTTCAACATGCGTAACTTCAACCCCGAACTCTTCGGCAAGGTAGCTGTTGTTATGGGTGGTTGGTCTGCGGAGAGAGAAGTCTCTTTGATGAGCGGTCAGCAAGTGTTCGAGTCGCTGTCATCGGCAGGAGTCAATGCACATCCCATGGATGCGGGTCGGGACATTGCTAATGTGCTGGTTGAAGGTGGCTTTGATAGAGCTTTTCTCATTTTGCATGGTCGCGGCGGAGAAGACGGCACCTTGCAAGGTGCGTTGGAATTGGCTGGCATTCCCTACACCGGAACGGGTGTGCTTGGATCGGCACTTTGCATGGACAAGTGGCGAGCCAAAGCATTGGTTAAGTTGGCAGGAGTGGCAACACCCGTGGCGAAGTTGGTTGCGACCGTCGAAGAGGCAAAAGCGGCTGCGGATGAAATCGCTTATCCGGTTGTTGTGAAGCCTACATTGGAAGGCTCGAGCATTGGTGTGTCTATTGTTGAATCGAAAGATGAGATTGCATCTGCATTCAGTGATGCAAAACGATACGGTCCTGTTTTGGTCGAGCAGAAAATGGTCGGGCTTGAACTTGCTGCAACTGTTATTGGTGATTCTGTTCTGCCACTGGTCAGTATGGTGCCTGCCAGTGGGTTTTATGATTACCAAGCGAAGTATTTTGCCGAAGACACCGAATACAACTGCCCAGTGAATTTACCTGCAGCCACCATCGCCAAGATAGAGACGATGGCTTTAGATGCGTTTACTGCACTAGGCTGCAAAGCGTGGGCGCGAGTGGACTTCATGTTGGATGATGCAGGTGAACCGCACTTCATTGAATGCAACACAGCGCCTGGTATGACAAGTCATAGTCTTGTACCGGTTGCAGCGCTTCAGGCAGGTGTGGATTTCTCAACAATTTGCATGCAGATTTTGTCCGACACACTGACAACAGTGGAGGCGGCTGCATGAGTTCTCCGGCTGAACAGTTGTTAGGCAGCGGACCCGTGCTGCCTTTGTCAGCACCACGTATTTCATTGGCAACACGATGGAGTATTGGTGCCATCGGATTGGTTGCCATTATTGCTGCAGCCGTAATCGTATCCCGATGGGCTCAGGATCCTTCACGTTCGCCTGTTAATAACGTCGATATTCTCGGAACAGTTGATTACGAAGACAGAAACGAGCTTATTGGTGTTGTAAAAGAATTCACCGGAGACGGTTTTTATAGTCTGGATATCGATAGCGTTCGACAGTCTGTTGAAGAACTACCTTGGGTCGCACATGCCCGCGTAAGTCGAGTTTGGCCATCAAGAATTCAAGTGCAAGTAGAAGAGCACGAACCTGCTGCCCGATGGAATGATGATAGTTTGATCAGTAAGCGTCTTGAGCTGTTCATTCCACCCCAACTTCAGCTAAGTAACCCACGTTACGTAGAGTGGCATGAGATGTTCAGTACGTTACCTCAGATAACCGGTGCTGAAGGTCGTCATAGTGTGTTGCTTGATACGTTTCGAGACTACGAATCACGCCTTTCTATCTTCGGTGTCACCCTTGATGCCCTACGAGAAGATAAGCGTGGATCACAGACTCTGGAACTGTCTAATCAGGTCACTGTGAAGCTCGGTTATGAAGAAAGAAATCTGCGTTTAAATCGATTTCTTGATGTTTTTGATCGACTCGTTGGCCGCCCATCGGAAGATGCGGAGCAGGGTGTTGGGCCAACCACTTTTGATATGCGGTACAGCAATGGATTTGCACTTGGAGGATACGGACGACGAGGTGTCGCAGAACAGTTGAATGGTCAGTCCACACGGGTAGTTCCGAGGACAGCACAATGAAAAAAGGATCTTAAACAGTGTCTACGCCAGAAAAACAAATGGTTGTCGGGCTCGACATAGGTACATCGAAGATCGTTGCCCTTGTCGGAGAAGTCGATGAAGACGGGGAAATGGATCTTATTGCCTTGGGTTCCTACCCATCGCAGGGTCTAAAAAAAGGGGTTGTCATCAATATTGATGCAACGGTTAACGCCATTACTAAGGCTGTTGAAGAAGCGGAACGCATGGCGGATGTTCAGATACGATCCGTGTTTGCAGGCATCGCCGGTTCGCACATTAAGAGTCTTAATTCACACGGTATCGTTGCAATAAAAAATGCCGAAGTTGAACAAGATGATGTTGATCGTGTTGTCGATGCTGCGAAGGCTGTTGCCATACCTGCTGACCAACGTATTCTTCATGTGCTTCCACAAGAATTCATCATCGATAACCAGGATGGAATTCATCAACCGGTAGGTATGTCTGGGGTTAGATTAGAAGCGAAAGTTCACCTTGTAACGGGTTCCATCAGTGCTGCACAAAACATCGCAAAGTGCATTCAACGTTGTAACCTAGAGGTTGAGGATGTCATCCTTGAACAACTCGCATCGAGTCACTCAGTACTAACGGATGACGAAAGGGATTTAGGAGTTTTGTTGGTAGACATGGGAGGCGGTACTACAGACATTGCAGTATTCACTGAAGGTGCTATTCGACACACAGCTGTCATTCCTATTGCTGGCGATCAAGTGACTAATGACATTGCAGTTGCTTTCAGAACACCAACTCAGTTTGCAGAAGAAATTAAAGTTAAGTACGCATGCGCTCTACGACAGCTTGCCAGTCCTGATGACATGATCGAAGTACCGGGAGTTGGTGATCGCAATGCTCGAAGATTGGCCAGACAAACTCTGGCAGAGGTTGTCGAGCCGCGTTACGAAGAATTGTTGGGCTTGGTTCAAGGAGAACTGAGACGAAGTGGTTTTGAAGATGCCTGTGCCGCCGGAGTCGTTTTAACCGGTGGTACTTCAAAAATGGAAGGCGTAGTTGAACTGGCAGAGGAGATATTTCACATGCCAGTAAGACTGGGAGTACCGCAGCATGTAAACGGCTTGACCGAAATGGCAAGAAATCCGATTCATGCGACCGGTGTAGGACTGTTGCTGTACGGACAGAGAAGTCGCAGTAATCCACGCAGTGAACCTGTCGATACTCGCTCTAAAAAAGGCATATTGGCGATGATGACTGATTGGATCAGAAAGAATTTTTAATTTAACGCAGTAACCGGGAGCGAAAACGGTGCATCAAGACATCGATCGCAAAGAGAACGTACGACTCAAGAAACTAGATTAGGAGAACTTACAATGTTTGAACTCGTTGACTCAATCAATGATTCACCCGTCATCAAATTAGTCGGTGTTGGTGGTGGTGGTAGCAATGCAGTACAGCACATGGTGGCTTCGGGCATCGAAGGTGTTGACTTCATTTGCGCAAACACAGACGCCCAAGCGCTGAAAAATATGCATGCTCAGACGGTATTGCATATTGGTCAAAGCATTACTAAGGGTCTTGGCGCTGGCGCTAACCCTGAAATCGGCCGTCAAGCGGCTATGGAAGATCGCGATCGCATTCAAGATCTGATCGAAGGTACAGACATGCTGTTCATCACTGCTGGAATGGGTGGTGGTACAGGCACAGGCGCAATTCCTGTAGTTGCTCAGATTGCTCGTGAGATGGGTGTCCTTACAGTTGCTGTTGTTACCAAGCCTTTTCCTTTCGAAGGCAACAAGCGTATGCGTACTGCAGAAGCGGGTATCGAAGAGCTACGTGCTCACGTTGACTCGTTAATCACAATTCCAAATGAAAAACTGTTGTCTGTTTTGGGTAAAAACATCAGTCTGCTGGATGCGTTCAGTGCAGCCAATGATGTTCTACGTGGTGCGGTTCAAGGCATTGCCGAGCTGATCACTAACCCTGGCCTTATCAACGTTGACTTCGCGGATGTTCGCACCGTCATGAGTGAAATGGGCTTGGCCATGATGGGTTCTGGCGTTGGTCGTGGCGACGAGCGTGCAACTGAAGCTGCCGAAATGGCAATCTCCAGTCCACTACTCGAAGATATCGATCTGGCTGGTGCGCGTGGCATCCTCGTTAACATCACTGCCGGCCTGGATATGGCCATTGGTGAATTCGAAGAGGTTGGTAACGTTGTTCGTGCCTTTGCTGCCGATGACGCAACTGTTGTAGTGGGTACAGCGATTGACGAAGCGCTCGAAGGTGAGCTACGTGTCACAGTTGTCGCAACGGGTTTGGGACATCAGCAAGCACATCAGCTGCGCTCTGTTCAGACGGCAGTACAAAACACGCGCGCAGTGGCTAATGGAACGGCGGGTGGTTCACCTTATGCCCAAGCAACTCCACGTGGAGCGTCGGATGGTTCACCTTCTCGACCAGTGGCACAAGCTCAATCGCCCTATGCCAATTATGATAAAGCTCGAGTAGTTCGCAAGAGTGCGACAGGCGGGGCACATGGAACAGGTGCTGCGACTGACGGTCATGATGTGGAATACCTTGATATACCAGCATTTTTACGCAGACAAGCTGACTAATACCTGTATTACACCTGCTAAAGGTTAAAGCAGGGAGTCGTATTATCCAGTAGAATCCCCGGTTGGTCGGAGACGCCTTTTTGGCGTCTCCGATCTTGGCTTAATTTCGCCTGATGTGCTGACGCTAAGTGAGCGTGTCAATTCGGGACTGCGATTTAGTGCTTATGATTAAAATAGTAGATCGGCCACTGAAATCGTGGCCAGAGCTGCTATATACAGAAGTAGGCATGCGTTTCCGGTTGCAGCAGGATTAAATAGTGATACGACAACGAACACTGAAAAATTCGATTCGTGCAACGGGTGTTGGGTTGCACACAGGTAAAAAGATTTACCTGACATTGAGTCCTGCCCCTATTGATGCAGGCATTGTGTTCCGTCGTACCGATTTCAGCCCGGCTGCTGTTGTTCCCAATAACGCTAAAGAAGTCCGCAATACAGAACTTGCCACGTCTTTGTACAACGACGCTGGTATTCGGGTGTCGACTATTGAGCACCTGATGGCGGCTCTGGCAGGCCTTGGTATCGATAATTGTTTTGTCGATGTCAGCGCTGAAGAAGTACCGATCATGGACGGTAGTGCCGCTCCATTTGTTTTTCTTGTGCAGTCAGCTGGCATTCTGGAGCAGGGTGCTGCTAAGCGGTTTATTCGGATTAAAAAGCCGATTGAAGTTCGCGTCGATGACAAATGGGCCCGATTCGAGCCTTTCGACGGATTTAAGGTCAAATTCACGATCGATTTCGACCACCCGATTTTTCGGGGTAAATCTCAGACTGCAGAAGTCGACTTTTCCACCACTTCATTCGTCCGGGAAATAAGCCGAGCGCGAACATTTGGTTTTCTCAAAGACATCGAAGCCTTGCGTAAGCGCGATTTAGTGCTTGGCGGCAGTATGGACAATGCCATTGTTGTCGATGAATACCGAGTGCTGAATGAAGACGGCCTCCGATACAAAGACGAATTTGTCAGGCATAAAATTCTGGATGCTATCGGTGATCTCTACTTGCTGGGAAAAAGCATCATCGGCTCTTTCGATGGATACAAGGCAGGTCATCAAATGAACAACTTGCTGGTGCGTGAGCTACTCAATCAACCGGGAAGCTGGGAAGAGGTCGTCTTTGAAGGCGAAGCAGCTGAGCATTCGCCTATCTCCTACGTGCAGGGTGCCGAAGCCACAGCTTAGTCCCCGTGCGTCTGTGCGTTCGGGTGTTACTCGCGTAATTTCGCAGCCAGTTTCAGTAATTCCTCTCGCAATTTTCCGCCAGAATCGCTTTTCACGACACCATTTTGCGCCGGAGCATCGTCTGTCGTTTCGCCAACCAGCGCAGAAAGCGACTTCGCCGACTTTGCACTGAGTGGATTTGCTCGACGTTGTGTTGTCCGTGTAACGGGCTTTTCTGCAGGAGAAACATGCCAGCTAACCGTGTGAACATCCAGTTTGGCTGATTGCAGGGCTCTGATTATCTGCCGTTCACCAAAGCGTAATTTAGCCACCCATACGGCGTTGTCGACCGTCACCCGGAGCCGTCCCCCTTCGACTCTGCAGAATTCAATGTGCCGGGCACTTGAGGCTGGCACAATCTGTGAAATCACTTGTTTTATTTGAGTATTTTGCTTAATGGCAGCACGTGTTTCGGCACCAATCAGTGTTTCAAAGGTCTTCATAAAGTGATTTTCGCATGAGTCGTCCTGTCAGTTGCATTAGCTTGCAAACTGCAGAGCCACCCATATCTTCCGGAAATTCCCGTTCTGATGATGCCCATGGCTAATCTGTATGGCGGTTAGTTGGTCTGTTCACTGATAGTTCTTGTTAATCATCGATGCCAGAACTGCCGTGTGGAGCGGGTTAAGTGCCATAATAAGGGGATGTGCTGATTAAGAGCACAAACGTATTTTTGTCCGGCTCCTGAGCCGGGTAAGTAACTGCAGCTTAGGCTGCCATCAAGGTTTTTATTCATGCTAGCTAATCTGGTCAAGAAAATCATCGGTAGTAGCAACGACCGCATCGTCAAACGCCTAGGCAAAGACGTCGATGCGATCAACGCCCTGGAGACTGGGTTGCAGGCGCTATCTGATGAAGATTTGGCTGCGAAAACCGAGGAGTTTCGCGAGCGCATTGCACAGGGAGCCACATTGGATTCCTTGTTGCCTGAAGCATTTGCTGTGGCTCGGGAAGCTGGTAAGCGATCCATGAGCATGCGTCATTTTGATGTGCAGCTCATCGGTGGCATGGTTTTAAATAACGGAAAAATCGCTGAGATGCGTACCGGTGAGGGTAAGACGCTTGTTGCTACCGCTGCTGTGTACCTAAACGCACTTTCTGGAAAGGGCGTTCATGTCATCACGGTCAACGACTACCTGGCGCAACGAGATTCCGAATGGATGTCCAAGCTCTACAATTTTCTCGGGCTGACTGTTGGTGTCATCGTCGGGGGTTTAGCGACGGATGCAAGACGAGAAGCTTACGCCTGCGACATCACGTACGGCACTAACAATGAATTTGGATTTGATTACCTGCGCGACAATATGGCGCACAGCCCTGATCAGCGAGTGCAACGCGGATTGAACTTTGCCATTATCGATGAGGTTGATTCCATACTCATCGATGAAGCGCGAACACCATTGATTATCTCCGGTCCGGCTGATGGTGATAGTGAGCTGTACGGAAAATTGAATGCCGTTGTGCCGAAACTGACTCGCCAGGAGGGTGAGGAAGGAGAAGGTGACTACGCTGTTGATGAAAAGGGTAAGCAGGTTCACTTAACAGAAGATGGTATGGAATCCGTTGAGCAGATTCTGATTGAGCATGACATTCTCGCCGAGAACGGTAGTCTCTACGATCCATCCAACATTGCCGTGCTTCATCATCTGAACGCAGCACTTCGAGCGCATGCGTTATTCCAGAAAGATATCGACTACATCGTCAGTAACGATGAAATCGTCATCGTCGATGAATTCACTGGGCGAACCATGCCCGGCAGACGTTGGTCTGAAGGATTGCATCAGGCGGTTGAAGCGAAAGAGGGCGTCACCATCCAGCGCGAAAATCAGACGCTGGCGTCGATCACCTTTCAGAACTATTTCCGGCTCTACGAAAAACTTGCCGGCATGACCGGTACGGCGGACACCGAAGCGTTCGAATTCCAATCTATCTACGGTTTAGAAGTCGTTGTTATACCGACTCACCGGCCAATGGTTCGAGACGATAAAGCCGACTTGGTATTTCTTACCCAACGCGAGAAATACGATGCCATCATCGAGGACATCGAGCAGTGTTCCAAAAATCAGCAGCCTGTGCTTGTGGGCACAACGTCTATCGAAACTTCTGAGTATTTATCGGGTTTGCTCAAGGGCAAAGGTGTCGCTCATGAGGTGCTGAACGCAAAGCAGCATGAGCGCGAAGCCAACATTATCGAGAATGCCGGACTACCCGGCGCTGTCACTATCGCAACGAATATGGCTGGACGGGGTACTGATATCGTGCTCGGCGGAAATCTGGATGCTGAATTGGCAGCAGCGGATATTGATACCGACAATATTCCTGCCGATGATCCAAAAGTTGCCACCATTCGCAGCGAGTGGCAGCAACGACACGATGGCGTGTTAAAGGCAGGTGGCCTGCATATTATCGGTACAGAAAGACACGAATCACGTCGTATCGATAACCAGCTTCGAGGCCGTTCAGGTAGACAGGGTGATGAAGGATCCACGCGTTTCTATCTTTCTCTTGAAGATAGCTTAATGCGAATTTTTGCTAGTGAACGCGTAAGTGCGCTCATGCAAAAGCTCGGTATGGAAGAGGGCGAGGCCATCGAGCATACCTGGGTGACCAAAGCTATCGAGAACGCGCAGCGCAAAGTTGAAGGTCATAACTTTGATATGCGTAAAAACTTGTTGGAATACGATGATGTTGCAAATGACCAACGTAAGGTTGTTTACGAGCAGCGTAATGAACTCATGGAAACGGAGAACATGCGTGAGATCGTTGATGATCTGCGAGATGATGTTATTCCAAATATTGTTGATCAGCATATTCCAGAAGGTTCTCTGGAAGAAATCTGGGATCTTGAGGGGCTGAAGAGTGAGTTGATGACACTCACCAATCAGGAGTTCGATGTCAAAGCCTGGCTGGAAGAAGCTCCGGACCTACCCGAAGAGGACATCCTCGCTCGGATCATGAAAGAAGTGACTGATACCTACGATCAGAAAGAAGAGACAGCGGGCGCTGAAGGGCTACGAAACTTCGAACGTTATGTTGCCTTACAGTCGCTGGATGAAAGTTGGAAAGAACACCTCGCTGGCATGGACTATCTTCGCCAGAGCGTAGGGCTTCGTGGCTATGCCCAGAAAAATCCTAAGCAGGAATACAAGAAGGAAGCGTTTGAGCTATTTACCACCATGCTGGGTGAGTACAAGACGCAAGTGGTTAGCGTGCTTAGCAAAGTACAAGTGCGTAACTCTGATCAAGTAGAAGAAGCGCAGGCCCAGGCACAAGCTCAGGCCGCTCAGCAACAGTTGGCGGATGTCAGTTACGAGCATAAAGAGGCGTCGAGTGCGCTAAGCGATGAGCCTGAAACGGCCGGTGATGCTGCCGTTGCAGCCGCAGCGGCTGCTCGTGGTGCTGCGAGGCAATCTGCTCAGCAACCAGCTGCGCCTTCGCAACCTGTGCGTCGGGATATGCCCAAAGTAGGGCGTAATGAACCTTGTCCGTGTGGTTCAGGTAAGAAGTTCAAAGCCTGTCATGGAAAGCTGACCTAGGTGGCTGTTAATTTAAACTTAGCAGCCGCTATTCCGGTTGCTGGTGTCGAGCTTGCCACTTTAAATACGGGCTTAAAAACGGATGGGTCGCCTGATATGGTGGTCGCAAAGTTATGCGACGAAGCCATTACTGCCGCTGTATTTACACAAAGCGCATTTGCTGCGGCTCCGGTGCTTCTGTGCCGAGAGCATTTGAACAACAACGGCAATCAGGTTAAAGCCCTGCTTATCAATTCGGGGAATGCCAATGCCGGCACGGGTGAACCCGGCCTGACGATGGCGGCTGGTCACTGTGAGGCATTAGCACAGGAACTAAACGTTCCGACCTCTGGCATATTGCCGTTTTCGACTGGGGTGATTGGTCAGCTGCTGCCCGATGAGGTTATGAAATATGGCATCTCAAAGGCAGCATCACAACTGGCCTCGACAGATTGCTCCACGCTATCTCATTGGCAAGACGCGGCGCGTGGAATTATGACCACTGATACCCAGCCAAAAATAACATCGCGTCAAATCGTCATTGATGGTCAAACGATAACGATCACTGGAATGGCGAAGGGTGCGGGAATGATCCAACCCAACATGGCGACCATGTTGAGTTACGTATTTACTGATGCGGGTGTCGCTGCTAGTGATCTTGAGGGGCTCCTCAAGGATGCCGTTGATGTGTCATTCAACTCGATTACTGTAGACAGTGATACATCCACCAACGATTCCCTGGTGTTGGTAGCAACAGCTAAAGCACAAACGTTAAGTCCGTCGCATGCGCAGTGGGCAGAATTCAAACAGGCCGTGACAACAGTTTGCCTGGATCTCGCTCAAAGCATCATTCGTGATGCCGAAGGTGCGACAAAATTTATCAGCGTTCGAGTAAACGGTGGAGTCGACAACGCGGAATGCAAACGTGTGGGTTATGCAATCGCGAATTCTCCGTTGGTAAAGACGGCCATGTTCGCCAGTGATGCCAACGTGGGTCGCTTATTAATGGCCATCGGTAAAGCTGAGGTTGATGCTTTGGACGCCTCTATTATCACCGTATCTCTAGGTGATGTTGTCGCGTTTGAAAAAGCGGGTATTGCACCGGGCTATACCGAGGAGCGAGGCGCCGCTGTGATGGCAAAGGAAGAAATTGAAGTCACTGTTGATCTTGCGCGTGGTAGCGCATCTGCTGATATCTATACCAGCGATCTGTCGCATGAATACGTCAGCATCAACGCCGATTATCGATCCTGATGCGATGTATTGAAGTTGCTGCTGGCGTTATTTTCGATGAGGACAAAGCCAACGTTTTGTTGTCCTTTCGAAAACCCGAGCAACATCAAGGCGATCGTTGGGAGTTCCCCGGCGGTAAGCTTGAAGAGGGTGAATCTGTCGAGGCAGGACTCGCTAGAGAGCTCGTGGAAGAGGTTGGTATTACCATTACGGCCACTGAACCCAGAGACACCATAGAATACAACTACCCTGAGAAAACAGTGCGCCTGCATTTTCTCGATGTGACTGCTTTTAATGGTGAACCCGAATCGCGCGAAGGGCAGAAACTGCAAT
>CAZCKD010000083.1:0-14147 GCA_964498925.1 uncultured Granulosicoccaceae bacterium | reverse complement strand
GTTGATTAATTTGAGTGTTCCACCATCGGCGGTAAAAATACGATTGCCGCTAACATTTTGATTGATAATAACAGGTGCCGGTTTATCATCCAGACCTTCTATTATCGTGTCATACGAAACATTCAAATCACCTGTCTTTGCGTCCACGGCACTAGGAGGTAGATCCAGCGTGTACGTACCTGCCGGCAATTTGATGGTATCCACATCAGGGAAATTTTGCGCAACGTATATGGCTTCCCTTAGAGAAACTTCAAAATCTCTTGAAACTTGATACGACACTAAGGTTCCAACACCAATAGTGTCTAGGATTTCGTCAGAAAATTTGTCTTCAAACGTATTAACTTGAATTTCACCCAAGGTGTGAGTCCAGCTCTGTAACGAATCGTCACTCAATAAGACATCGACGTTGATATCTCCTTGACTGTATTCAAGCTCCCAATCACCTTTCAAGCTAGTGTGTCCAGTTAAGTCATCACTCGCAGCAATATCAGCGTTGGAAAACTCGGCTAGCTTATCGATAAAACGAATACCATCATCACCACCGGCGATATCGCATCCCAGCAACAGAATGTCACCGCCTGCAACCAGTGCCTCTGACCATTTCGCGATAGCCGTTTGTTCTTTATCTAGAGCCTCTTCGTCGATAACATCAGATCCCAGCAACAGCTTCCCGCTGGCGCCGTGAGACACAATCTGAATTGACTCCAAGCCACTGTGATTCTGCAATGTCTCACTGACAACATCGATTCCGTCCTCATCAGCGTGCACTACGACAACATCGACAAATTCTTGCAAAAGGGCCGCATGCACCGCCTCAAATTCCGGCACCGATGCATCCAGGAAAACAAGATGCTTGATACCTTCAGAGGAATCGGTAGATCCGCCCAAGTTCTGCTCGCCGGCCAAGCTATCAGTTGCCAGCAACGTTGAGCTATGCAACGTCGGCGCTTCTTCTACTTCATCGGGAAGTAGGAGCGGCAAAATACTGGCTACAGAGTCTGCAGAATAAAGAACCCGCGGCTCAAGCACCTCCACCACAGGCAAACGACGCCCGTAGTGTCCATCTTCAGCTTGTTGACCCTGCCGCCTATTGGCCATGAGTACCTGAACCCGTGAGGTGAATAGTTCGCTTTTCGCCTGAAACGAAAAACGGTCACACTCAAGAGGTCGGCGGTAACAGGTGAATCTGCAGCCAATGGAAGAACAGTTAGGTTACTGAAAAAGTGTGAAATACACGATGCATTGCGGCTGCAAACGCACTTTCATGCCCAATAAAATGCATTTAGGCTGGTCGATAGGCTAATGAGGGGGCCGAATAAGCAACACACGTCTCAAAGAAACCTGTGCCTGCCAAATGGGGGGATAACTGTAACGCGGAAATGGTGGGGCGTATAGGATTCGAACCTATGACCACCTGATTAAAAGTCAGATGCTCTACCAACTGAGCTAACGCCCCCCGGGACCTACCGCATGCACTCTGAAAAGTGCAGTTATGTCGGTATTGAAATACTTGAAGCCGACACACCTAAGGCATCAGCGCAACACCGAGCGCGAATGATACCCCATTAGGAATCAATAGTGGGTACTTTACATCACTGAATGCGATCTACTGACCATCTCTGTCCATTTTTTGTAGTCGCTTTCGCGCAAGTACTGCTGCTGAACGACCCGGATAGTCATTTTGAACCTCTGTGAGGATATTTCTAGCCTCTCCAAATCGACCCTGTTCGTACAAAGCGAAACCGATTTTCAGACGGGCATCGGGTACTTTCGTGCTCTGAGGAAACGAATTGATGACAACCCCGAAGTTTCGAAGAGCTGCATCAAAGATGCGCTGGGCATACATTGCCTCGCCCTGCCAGTACCAGGCATTGTCAGAAAACGGTCCGTCAGGGAAACTAACCAGAAACTCATCGAAAGATCGGACAGCACTTTCATTCTGCCCTCTCACGAGTAAATCATAGGCGCGGGTGTAGCCCGCTTTCTCAGCCTGAGTCGCGGTGTCTCGAAGCGCACCAGTCGGTGGTCTAGGACCATTGCCAAAGGCCGATAAATTCGATGCGGGCACCGAGGCAACTGGACGAGACGAAGAGGAACCAGAGGATGCACCGCCGCCTTGAGGAACAATTACAGCCGCAGGAGTTTGAGCAGCGCCGGATCCTATGGGAGCTGTCTCATCGAGAAAACCGCCACCACCCAAGTCACCTTCTGATAAGCCACCTTCACTGTCCAGAAAACCCAGCGAATCTCGTGACTCTTCCAGATCGGTAACACGTCGATCGGTATCGGCATATAAATCAGCATTACGCTTGGTGAGCGTATCGATGTCATTGTTAAGACTTTCGATCTCTCCTCGTAGTTTTCTTATCTCGCCTTGCAGGGAATCGACGCGCTGCAATTGTTCTAATAAGGATTGATCCAACACCCTTTCGATTCGGCTGATTCTGGAATCCAACGTACTAAGCGTTGCTCTTTCCTGAGCAAATGTTGTCCCCGATGGCAAGAGCAAAGAAAAACACGCCAGCGATACGGCTACCCGGCAATTGTGCAAACAGACCTTCATTAGTTTTGAACAGGCGTGTCGTAAATGATATTCACGCGGCGGTTCTTAGCCCATGCATCATTGTTATGAGCATCATCAACGGGCAGCTCTTCGCCATAACTTACCGTTCTGGATTGCGACACGCTGACACCCTGCAGCTGCAACATTCTGGCGATGGTTTTTGCGCGGGCCTCTCCCAGTGCGATGTTGTACTCGCGGGTTCCTCTTTCATCGGTGTGACCTTCCAGGCGGACAGTACCCTCTGGGTTCTGCGCTAGAAATCGCCCGTGCTGAGCCACAATATCCAGAAACTCAGATCGAAGTTCCGATTGATCGTAGTCAAAATAGATGACGCGCTCGATGGGCGCTCTACCAGCGACAGAGGTGGGGTCTATTTCTTCAAAGTCCTGAAGCCCGTCGATAGTCACAGGCCGGACAACGGCACTGTCATTACTCAGTGGAACAACGTCTTGCGGCAGAGAATCCACACTGGGTACCGTGTTGCAGGCGCTTAACAACAACGCGAAAAGCGGTATTGAAAAAGACTGTACTTTGTTCATGGGTGACTTCTCTAGTTTTTCGAAAATAAAGACTACTGGGAATAAGGTGACCAAGCAGGTTCACGAACGGAACCCCCATCGTCAAGCGTCAGACTTTGCGACACACTGCCATCGAGTGAAAGAGCGCCTAAGGTGCCTCGTCCATTTTTTTCCGTGGCAAATATGATCATCTGACCGTTTGGAGAAAAGCTGGGCGACTCGTCCAGTGTTCCTTGAGTCAGCGTTTGGAATAAACCACTGGGCCTATCGATAACACCGATTTGAAAACCGGTACCTGCCCCGTGCACAAACGCGACACTCTGACCGTCTGGTGAAACGGTTGCGCTGGCATTATAGTTACCTTCAAACGTAATGCGTTTAGCCCGTCCACCGCGAGCAGCAACTTCATACAGCTGCGGACCACCACTTCTATCAGAGGTGAATATCAACGTGTCATCGTCAACCCAAACGGCTTCAGTATCGATAGCAGCGCTGTCGGTGATGCGACGTAAACGTCCCGATTCCAATTCAATAATGTAGATGTCTGCACTGCCTTCATAAGAGAGGGTTACTGCCAGACGTTTGCCATCGGGTGACCAGCTGGGAGCGCCATTGATTCCGGGCCTGGAAACCACTTTGATGCGACTGCCTAATTGGCGATTCTGCACATAGATGGCAGATTGAGTTCTGTCCTCAAAAGAGACATAAGCGATACGAATTCCGTCCGGCGCCCATTTAGGCGACAGTATCGGTCGGGGAGATGTCAGCATCGCCTGAGGATTCTCACCGTCGGCATCTGCAAGCTGTAACTTATAGGTTCTGGCACCTACCTGACCTGACACGGAAACAAACGCAATCTGCGTGTTGAACGCACCGGATATGCCTAGTATTTCTTCGTACACTTCGTCTGAAATCTGGTGGGCTGCACTTCTCAGGGTTTGATCGGTGACTTGAAAACTAAAACCGGATAATAAAGACTGTTGCAGAACATCAAACAATTGGAATTCGACGACATAGCCTGTGCCATCAGGTCTAATCGCACCAATAAGCAGAAAGTCAGCGCCAGACAATCGCCAGTTAGCAAATCTAGGCACATCCCCACTGACCGGTCTGGCAACAAGATCAGCGCGGTTCAAAGCAGAAAAATTGCCGCTGCGCTGAAGATCGGATGTCACGATACCCGCGATATCCTCGGGAGCATTGCCCGGCCCCTGCCAACCGAAAGGCACGATAGCGATGGGAATGGCATTTTCACCACCCTGAGTGATCTCAATTTCGATGACGGCCCGCGCGGGCAAGGCCAAGCTGCCGAGCACCAGAAGTACCGACATTGTCCAAACTTTTATGTGCGCTTTGAGGTACAAGTCTTCAGTGTCCTAAAACCTGTGATCGATTAGCGAATCCTAAACTATCAGGACTTAAAACGGTTCACCTTAAATGTGCAGGTGGTAATTTACCGTAAACTTTTTGCGTCTGATTAATGACGCCGCGACGCTAATTCGGGCGAAAATAGAACCTGACGCGACGATCAAATAATGACGGATCCGGAGCCGCAGGTAATGGCGACGCAGCACGAACTGCATTTTCGACCGATTTCCTCAGTGCAGAGTTCCCTCCTTCACACACATCCACGACAACGGTCAACACCTCACCTACGACAGATTGCACGACGCTAACCGTGCAATTGACCTGACCGCGAAGTCCCGGCGGTTTTCGCCAGCTTCTCTCAACCCGTTGACGAATGGAGTTGAAATAGAGGGTTCTCAACCGCACCAACTCGCGCTGTCGTTGTTGTGCCGCCCTTGTATTTTCTGCTGCTGCCAGCGCAGCCAAGCGTTCGGTCTCCGCTTTTTCAGCGGCTTGTCGCGCCTCTTCTGCGCGTTGAGCTTCGGCGGCTTTTCGTTGCTCTTCAGCGACGCGCGCTTGTTCTTCCTGACGACGTTGCTCTTCTAGACGAGCCTCTTCCTCTAGCCGGGCTTCTTCTGCCTGCCTGCGTTCTTCTTCTAGGCGTGCCTCTTCAGCCTGTCGTTCAGCTTCGATTCGCGCCTCTTCTTCTGCAGCGCGTCTTTCCGCTTCTATTCGTTCCTGCTCAGCAACGCGAGCCGCTTCCGCACGCGCCTCTTCGAGTCGATTTTCTTCCTCGATTCGGGCTTGCTCAGCCAGTCTTGTCTGTTCTTGTACACGTTCTAGCTCAGCCAGTCGCTCTGCTTCCAACGCCGCTGCCTCATCCGCCAGCCGCTGCTGCTCGATGACCCTAGCTTCCTCGGCTAAACGACGTTCTTCGGCTATGGCAAGCTCCTCGGCTTCTCGCTCTTCGGCAGCCACTCTCGCCGCTTCCAGTTCCTGTCTTTCAGTTTCCAGGCGTAACTCCCTTGCCGCTTCAGCCTGGCGTTTTTCTTCTTCTAAACGCGCTAGCTCATCGGCAAGACGTTTTTCTTCTGCTGCGCGGGCTTCCTCAACCTGCTGGCGCGCCAGGTTTGCTGCGGCCTGCTCTCGTTCAGCATCTTGTCTAAGTCTCTCTTTCTCAGCTTCAGCGGCTGCAAGTTCCTGCTCAAGCCGAGCTCGTTCAGCCTCAGCTTCAGCGCGAGCTCTATCCGCCTGCGCTCGTTGCTCAGCTTCTTCGGCAGCTCGACGCTCCTGTTCAAGACGTTCGTTTTCTGCCTGCGCTTTGCGGGTTTCTTCTTCGGCTTCCGCCCGCTCTATTTCAGCAAGTCTGGCTTCTTCTTCGAGGCGAGATTTCTCAAGCTCCGCCTGGCGGGCTTGCTCTTCTAAACGTGCTTTTTCCTGTTCAGCGATACGAGCCTCTTCTTCAAGTTTCGCTTTCTCGGCGGCCGCCGCAGCCTTTTCTTCATTGGCTAAGCGCGCTTCTTCCTGAAGTTGGCGCGTTCTTTCTTCTGCCTCACGCTGAACTTCACTGAGACGCTCTCTTTCATCGTCGGCCTTATCGCGAGCTTCTTCGATTCTTCGCGTCTCACGCTCCAGCTGCTGCTGAGCCAAACTGATACGTTCTTCTTCTCTCAGGCGTTCTTGTCGCAAACGCTCTAAAGAAGACTCTCTTTCTAGTATCTGCCGTTCGGTGAGATTGGCTTCCTGCTCACGTAAAGCTTCTAGCTGCGCTTGTTCGGTTTCAGCTTTTGCACGCTGCAATTCTCGCTGACGCTCCAGGTCAAGTGCCTGTTGCCTTAAGGCTTCAATACGAGCAGTCTCTTGCTCTGACTCAGCCAGTTGCTGTTCGGTGAGTTCTTCTGCTTCACGTAAACGGTCTTCTGCCGCTTCCTTGGCATTTTCAAGCGCTGTTACCGTGGCTTCCAAGGCCTGTTGTTCTTCAAGCGCTTGTTGAGCCTGTTGTTCTTCCAGCGCTTGCAGTCTTTCAACCTCAGCCTGAATATCAGCCTCGCTAACGGCAACCGCTTGAATCGGTGCATCGCCAGTCAGATCGATCCCGGGCGTTTCAGGCTCTTTGTTGATCTGATAGATAAGAGCTGCAACCAGCCCACCATGAAGCAACACCGAGAAAAGGATCGCGACTGGATATTTTCGCAGGAGAGCAAACATGATCTATCGCGCAGGATCCGACATCAAACCAATCTCTGGGGCGCCTGCCAGTTGAAGCGTGACCATCGCCTGCATTATTTGCCCGTAATCAATCGACTTATCACCGGCAACCAGCACCCGCCGGGAGGGGTTGATACGCAACACGGCGCTGGCCAATCGAAGAATCTCTTCTCTGGCCATAGGACTTTCAGGGTCTTCTCCTACATTGAGATACCACTCGCCATCGGCACTAACCGAGAGTATCAATGGCTCAGTGGAGTCACCGGAGTCTGCAATCGGAGTGGCCGCTGCATCTGGCAGATCGATTTCAACACCTGTTTGCAGTAAAGGTGCGGTAATCATGAATATCACCAGCAATACCAGCATGACATCAATGTACGGAACCACATTGATTTCTGACACTTGGCGCCTGCCACGACGATGCGTGCGGAATTGACGAATGGCTCTGGCCACCTACTGTTCCTTCAGTCTGCTGTTGATTTCAGTATGCACGATTGCGCCTACAGGTCCCCGTCTTGGCCGGCACGTCGTATGGCCTGACGTTGTAACACCGTGGAGAATTCTTCAGCAAAGTTCTCATACCGGTTAAGCAGTCGGTCGACATCTGTTGCGAAGCGATTGTAGAAAATAACGGCCGGTATAGCTGCGAACAAACCAATCGCCGTAGCGATAAGTGCTTCAGCGATACCCGGCGCTACCATTGCCAAGGTCGCCTGCTGAACGTTACCCAAAGCAGTAAAGGAATTCATGATTCCCCAAACTGTACCGAATAAACCAATGTATGGGCTGATGGAACCCACCGTCGCTAAAAACGGCAGATGATTTTCAACGATATCTGCTTCTCGTGAGACAGCGATACGCATGGCACGTGTAGAGCCATCCATAATGATTTCATCACTACTGGTCTTTCTACGTAAGCGTCCAAACTCCGAAAAGCCGGCTTCAAAGATTCTTTCCAGACCATCGAGTGTGCCGCGACGCATTGTCAGCTTAGAGTAGGTTCCGGATATATCTGAAGAACCCCAGAAGTCTTGTTCAAAATCTTCTGCGAGTCGTTTGGCTCGACGAAGCTGCCGGGATTTACCCAGAATGAGTGCCCAGGACAATATGGACGCAATGACCAGAATGACCATGACGCCCTGCACAACAGGGCTGGCATCCAGGATCAGTTGCAGAATAGACAATTCAGAATTCACGGGTCATTGCCTCTTTGATTTCGGCTGGAATTGCACACGGGGCTAATGTGTCGGAATCAACACACACTAATTTTACAGCAGCATCAGTCAGCATGACATCCCCCCGAAAGATAGGTTGTTGACACATTAAACTTGCAGACCTCAATGTCACTAAATTGGCGCACGCAGAGAGTTGGTCGTTAAATTTTGCTGGAGAGTGAAAATCAATTTGGACGGAACGCACCACAAACTGTTTTCGATGTTGATATTGCAATGTATCCAGCTCCACACCACACGCTCTTAACCATTCTGTACGAGCACGTTCCATGTATCGCAAATAGTTAGCGTAAAAAACGATTCCGCCGGCATCGGTGTCTTCTATGTACACACGAATGGGTAGAGAATATTGGAGCATGGTTAAGTATTACAGACTGAACCTCGAAAATACAGACACTACAATCTTTATCGCGATGAAATTTTTAATAAAACAGTAACGAAGAAAGACTCTGATCGAAGATCATTATAACCGTATGCCATTACTCAGGCGGCATCTTTGTAACCTAGCGTTCGACGAGAGCTGGCGCTTCGAGTCCAAAGTGTCTGTAAGTATGCGGCGTTACAACTCGTCCACGCGGTGTTCGCATGAGCAATCCCTGCTGAATAAGATACGGTTCGATGACCTCCTCCAGCGTTCCAGTCTCTTCACTGATCGCAGCACCAAGGTTATCGATTCCAACCGGCCCGCCATCAAACTTGTGAATGATCGCGTTTAATAAACGACGGTCCATGGCATCCAAACCCAGACGATCAACATTCAGTAAATTTAATGCAGCATCGGCTGTTTCTGAATTGATAGATCCATCTGCTCTGATATCGGCGTAATCACGCACGCGTCTCAACAGTCGATTGGCAATGCGCGGCGTACCTCGTGAGCGACGAGCAATCTCAATACAACCTTGATCATCAATAGGAACCTCAAGCAATCGGGCAGATCGCGCAACGATGCCTGCCAAATCATTGACCTCATAAAATTCGAGTCGTTGAACGATACCAAAGCGATCTCTTAACGGCGATGTCAGTAATCCTGCACGAGTTGTAGCACCCACCAACGTGAACGGTGGAAGATCAATCTTGAATGAACGGGCACTCACGCCCTCCCCGGTCATGATATCGATCTGGTAGTCCTCCATCGCCGGATAGAGCACTTCCTCAACCAATGCGCTCATTCGATGAATCTCATCGATAAACAACACATCATTGGCTTCAAGGTTGGTTAGGATGGCGGCCAGATCGCCAGGGCGCTCCAGTACCGGACCCGAGGTATGCAGAATTCTGACATCCAGCTCGTTAGCAATGATGTTGGCAAGCGTTGTTTTCCCCAAGCCTGGAGGCCCGAATACAAGCACATGATCCAATGCTTCCTCGCGCAGCTTTGCCGCCGAGATAAAAAGCTCCATCTGTTCGGTAACAGCACGCTGACCATGATAGTCGGCCAGTAACTTCGGCCGCATAGCGCGCTCTTGCGCATCTTCATTGCGTGCATCTGCAGCGATCAATCGATCTTCTGTATCCATGACAATCTCAACTTAGTTTTAAGCAGGCACTCAAGCTGATGAGTGTCATTTTGCAGCACTTTGTAATGCTGCTTTAATCATCTGTTCAACACTTTGATCAGGGGTCGCGGCTTTGTCCAGTAGCCGCGTAGCTTCAGTCGCTTTGTAACCCAAAGCAGCCAACGCTTCTTCCGCTTGCACCCGGATAGATTGCGAATCGGGTAAGGGTCGCTGCTGCGGAGTACCGGGAACGGCAATGCCCAAAGAATCTACCTTATCCTGCAGTTCAATAAGCAGTCTTTCGGCCGTTTTTTTTCCGATACCAGGAACCTTGGTTAATGCAGAAACATCTTTAGTGGTAACACAGGCGATAAATTCTTCAGTGCTTAAACCAGACAATATCGCTAACGCAACCTTGGCCCCTACACCGTTAACCTTTAACAGTGCACGGAAAAGAACACGTTCAGTGGATGTAGCAAAGCCGAAAAGGAGATGGGCATCATCCCTGACAACAAGGTGAGTGAATAAGGATATTGTTTCACCCCTTACTGGCAAGGAATAAAACGTGGACATGGGAGCGTCGACTTCATATCCGACTCCCTGCACATCAACCAGTAACGATGGCGGATTTTTCTCTAACAAGACTCCAGTTAAACGACCGATCATCGACGTAGTCCTCTTCCTTTTGCACGTTTTCGTGGAGCGTAACCAGCCATACCTTCCAGCGATTTGACCGTAGTGCTTCGAGAATGCGCATGACAAATCGCAATGGCCAAACCATCGGCAGCATCTACCTGTAAGGTTTTAGCTATCTGTAACATAGCTTTAACCATTGTCTGAACTTGCTGCTTGTCTGCCGCACCTGAACCGGTAACAACTTTCTTAACCAAGCGCGGGGCATACTCAGAAACGGGCAGTTGACGGGACACAGCCGCAGTGATGGCAGCACCACGTGCCTGACCAAGTTTGAGCGCGGACATAGCATTGTTACTAAGAAACACTTGCTCAACAGCCACCTCCTGTGGCTGCCATTGAGAGATTACCTCGCCAATCTCGGCATGAATATGACCAAGCTTTTCAGCAAAGTTATCGCCCTTTACCCGTATATGGCCGTGTGCCAAATGAAAGCTTCGCGCACCGTCAGATTCGATTAACCCATAACCGGTTATCACTGAGCCCGGGTCAATACCGAGTACGCGAATGAGTCCATTTGCCCGAGCACTACTCACTCGTAGGCTTCGCCCGGAATTTCTGCATTGGTGAATACGTCCTGAACATCATCCAGGTCTTCTAGCGCATCAATCAATTTGAGTAATTTTTGCCCTTGCTCTACATCCAGATCGACCGACGTGCCGGCGCGCATCGTAACTTCTGAGTGTTCAGGTTCAAGGTTAGCCGCCGCAAGCGCTTCTTTAACATCAACGAATGTCGCATCTGTGGTTAGCACTTCAATCGAGCCGTCTTCTTCTGTCACGATATCTTCAGCACCGGATTCCAAAGCCACTTCCATCACAGCATCTTCATCGGTTCCAGCAGGAAAATTCAATACACCCTGTTTTTCGAAAAGATATGAGACAGAACCTTGTGTGCCCATATTGCCGCCGTACTTCGTGAAGGCATGCTTCACTTCAGAGACTGTGCGATTGCGGTTGTCGGTCATGGTGTCGACCATAATGGCTACGCCATTGACACCGTAGCCTTCATAACGATTTTCTTCGTAGGCCACATCCTCCAACTCACCGGCACCCTTTTTAATGGCGCGGTCGATGGTGTCTTTGGTCATGTTGCCGCCTAGAGCCCTATCCACGGCAAGCCTCAGCCTGGGATTGGCGCCTAGATCAGAGCCACCCATCTTCGCTGCAACGTTAATCTCCCGGATAAGCTTAGTAAACAGCTTCCCACGCTTGGCATCCTGCGCGTTTTTTCGATGCTGAATATTGGCCCATTTACTATGTCCAGCCATGTACTGCCTCTTGGTTAATTGTTTTTCGGTCGCCCCGATGAACGTTATTGTGGCTCATTTACGGCAATATTACTAAAGCGCTCAGGACTTAAATCTACCGGTTTCCAGAAAGTTGCCAACATAATCCGAGCATCGCCGCGTAAAAATCATCGTTGAATGGGTGAAAGGCAGAGAAATATGATCGCTCGCTCTATCAACGAGGGTTTCATGTTCCAGCACCACGCCATCAGTACCACCTTGCGACGCTGACAAGAAGGATGGAATTCTAAAAGGAATTTTACCTGTGATTATACCCAGTGGTCGCTCACTAGCAAAGCTTGGGGCACCACCTAGCAAACCTTGCTCAACGGAACGCCCTAATAGCGGCCTCAGCAGTCGAATTTTATGGATGCGACGAGCAAAAGAACTTCCGTTCACAGGAGATCCAATAAGCACCACCCGGTTAACCGCCAACTCCGGCTCCTGCTCAAGAAGATGCAAGATAACTATTCCACCGAGACTGTGTCCCACAAGATTGACTCTTTCAACGTTAAGAGTGGCAATTTCATCGGCCAGAAAACGGGCATTTTCTGCCGGACTTTTTTTCAAAAAATCGTAGCTTACGGTGTGGGTCTTGAACCCACGGGAACCCAACATTCTTGCCATCACCCGCATGAGCGAGCCTTGCATCCAGATCCCATGCACAAGAATTGTAATATCTTCAGAAGGACTGCTTATCGTGGGACCTCTATCGGTGACACCGCCCTCAGCGCAGCCGGCATCAGCCGCGTTGCCAACACCAGATTTGCGCCCACTCACTCTAACCTTCCGCTTTGAGAATATTTTGCAAAGCCGCGCGGTTTGTTCGGGAGTCCACTTTTGCGATGGCATCAACCAGCGGTAGCCATTGAAACTCCGTGTGCTCGTCAGGGTCGAGCGTCACCTCACAGCGTGCGGGCAACTGAACACTAAATTCATGCTCTCGGTTCTCAGTGACATTGGGTGCGTAACGTTTACGCCATGCTGAGCGAATGGGAAATACGCGTTGAACGCCGTGATCCACCACTTCTTGCGTAATCCCAGTCTCTTCCAGCAGCTCCCTCTGCGCGGCTGAGGTAGGACTTTCGCCGACCTCCAGACTACCTGTTACCGATTGCCAGAAGCCTGCAGGTGTACGGCGGGAAATCAGTAAAACGTCGAGCTGGACGGTGTAGACCACCACGAGCACCGATTCCGGCCGCTTGAATAGCGACCGGACCGATGAATCGTTAGTCGTCTTTTCAGGCATCGCTGCCCGGGGTACCGGGAGTCGTTGCTGCCGCTCTGGCCCGGGTTCGCAAATGCAAGTCTTTCATTTGCTGATCGGACACGGCACTCGGCGCACTCGTTAGCAGACAACTGGCACTTTGAGTTTTCGGGAACGCCATAACGTCTCGAATGCTTTCTGCACCGGTCATCAACATGACCAGACGGTCAAGACCAAAGGCAATACCACCATGAGGAGGAGCACCGTATTTCAGTGCATCGAGTAAAAAGCCGAATTTGTCACTGGCTTCCTGCGACTCGATACCCAGCACATCCAGCGCCTTTTGCTGCATCTGGCTGTCATGGATACGGATGGAACCGCCACCGAGCTCAGTACCGTTCAAGACCATATCGTAAGCCCGTGACAAACACTGACCCGGGTCTTCATCCAACTGCTTTTGCCAATCTTCGATAGATTCCGCAGATGGTGCTGTAAACGGGTGATGCAGCGCATGCCAGCGTTTTTCCCGCTCATCAAATTCAAACATAGGGAAATCGACAACCCACAACGGTCTCCAAGCATCCTCGACCATGCCCATCTTGTTACCGACTTCAACTCGCAAGGCACCCAAAGCAGCCTCAACGATAGAACCTTTGTCGGCCCCGAAGAAAATCAGATCGCCATTTTCAGCACCTGTTCTTTCGATAACTTTCGCAAGCACCTCTTCCGGGAAGAATTTTACGATCGGCGATTGCAATCCTTCAGCGCCTGCTGCGATATCGTTGCACTTGATATAAGCCAGACCCTTAGCACCATAGCGGCCGACGAACTCTGTGTAGCCGTCGATCTCTTTGCGCGTTAAGGAATTTCCACCTGGTACACGCATGGCAGCGACTCGCCCTTTCGGGTTTTTCGCAGGTTCAGCAAACACTTTGAATTCGATATCCTGAACCAGGTCAGAAATTTCCGTCAGCACCAACGGAATGCGTAAATCCGGCTTATCAGATCCATACAAATTCATGGCATCCGCATAGGTCATACGCGGGAACGCCGTGCTGGCATCGCCACCCAAATCGACATCTAGAACATCCTTGAACAAGGATTTCATCATTGACTCCATACTGCTCATGATGGTGTCTTCGTCAATGAACGACATCTCGATATCTAACTGAGAAAATTCAGGCTGGCGGTCTGCACGTAAATCTTCGTCTCGAAAACAGCGCGCCACCTGATAGTAGCGATCTATGCCGCCCATCATTAGCAGCTGCTTGAACAACTGAGGCGACTGCGGCAGAGCATAAAACTCACCGGGATGATTACGGCTAGGCACGAGATAGTCTCGAGCACCTTCCGGTGTGGCGCGGGTCAGCATCGGCGTATCGACTTCAATAAACCCATCGCCTTCCAGGGCATGTCGGAGTTGTCGCACGACGCGCGCTCTTAAACGCAGCTTTTCCTGCATTTCAGGCCGGCGCAAATCCACATATCGGTAGCGAAGGCGATTCTCCTCAGACACATTGGAATCGTCCAACTGGAATGGAGGCGTATCGGCCCGATTCAGAATCTCCAGCTCATAGCCCAGCACTTCGATTTCG
>CAZCKD010000082.1:5232-14632 GCA_964498925.1 uncultured Granulosicoccaceae bacterium | reverse complement strand
GAGAATGTAATGATCAGTTACGAAAGCCTCAGAAGCAAAGACTGATTTACGTCTAGGAAAGTCCTAAAAAGTCGGAGATAGCCGAGTTAAGTCCTTCAGGGCTGTTCATAGCGACAATGTGACCGCAATCAGGTACTAATTTGAAAGAGCCATTTGGACAAGCGTCCGCCATTTCCTGCATGGTTTGAGGAGGCGCACCTTTGTCTTCTGAACCGGCCACAAACAGTGCTGGAACGTTCATACCGCCGAGATCTTTGAGGTAGTCAAGACCTTTTAATGCAGCAGCACAGCCTCGGTAGCCTTCTGGCTTGGTCAGTAGGAAATCATCATTAAGTTGTTTGACCTGGGAAGGCTGTGCATCCCTGAAGGCAGGCGTTAACCAGTTGCCAAGTGATCCATCCCAAAGCCCTTCCATGCCTTTTTCGTTGAGTACTGCAATTCTGTCGTCCCAGCTTTGTTTGAATGGTGCCGGAGCATCTGCTCTGGCAGCCGTGCAAATGATGCTATCGAGCCGTTCTGGTCGACTAAGACCCATACCTAGTGCTGTCATACTACCTAACGAGCACCCCATGACTGTGGCAGTCTGCAGTCCATGCTGGTCCATCATGTCAAAGGCGTCATTGACAAGATCATCAAACGAGTAAGGCGCGGACGGCGCCGGGCTATGTCCATGCCCACGTGTGTCGTAACGAACAACCTTGAAGTGTTGTTCCAGTAGCGGCAGCACCGGAGTCCACATGTTTGTCGTTGTGGCTAAGCTGTTGCTGAGCAATAGTCCAGGTCCATCTGACAAACCAGAGACTGTAGAGTGAAGATCGATGTTGCTCATGTGCTTTCCAAAACGAGTTTATTAATTGTTGTTGACCCTGAACTAAAACCGCTACCCTGAATAAGATTAAGGGTAGCGGTTGTTTTCAGTCAAAATGATTTCAGTAGCCATGTAGTAGAGCTACCGTAGAGCTGGAATCATTCTAATGCGTATTCAACCGGCCAGTCGTGACCAACTGCTTTGGAAGCGTCTAAATACGACTGCATAACTTTTAAGCCAGGCAAGCCACGCGACTCAGCTTCTGCTGTTTGCTTTTTAGGAAAGTCAGCCAGACTGTTGGCCCATGCAACGCGAACCTCTTCTGGTAATGTTTTAATGATTGCGCCGTTTTCTTCCAATTTGCCCAGACCAAACGCTTGTACTTTATCCATAGCAGCGCCGTTACCTGCTTCCCATTCAGCACCAACTTCAAGAATGATATTTCGAACGTCTTCGGGTAGAGAATCCATCTTGGCTTTATTAGCCGTCAGGGCGATGACAGGCATTGCGCCGAAACCGATCAGTGTGTAGTAGGGCGCTGGCTCATAAAACTTAAAGCCGTTGTAAGCTGAAGGCACCATCAACCAACCGGTGTAGACGCCTGTTTTAAGAGAGAGATAGCCTTCAGGCAGAGTCGATTGGACAGGTATTGCATCGACGTAATCCAACCAAGGTAGGTTGGGTCCTGCACCACCGATTTTGACGCCTTTGAGATCTTCTACCGTGTTCCATTCATCTTTGGTTCCCAGATGATAGTTATCCCATACGCCGAGTCCGAGGAATACTTGATCGTAGTCATCTTCCATGACTTGTTTCAGCCAAGGATTTTCGTCATACACCTGACGAGCTGCAGCGATGGCATCAGATGATTTTTGCGGACCGAAAGCTAGGTAGTAAGGAAAGTTGTGAAGAAACATCTTTGCAGGTTCGAAGCAGATGCAATAGCCGCCGAAATCAAGTATGCCTTGTTGTACGGATTCCAGTGTATCGGCAACACCTGCGATAGCACCGCCGTAAGATTCAATGAAATTAACCGTATGATCGGTTTCTGCCGCTACTCTGTTCTTTACTTCAACCGCGAAGAAGTCCGACATTGTGGTGACGTACGGAGCCGGACCTTTAGGGTGTCCGGAGCCGATGCGGAAAGTGAAGTTGTCGGCAACCGCAGCGGAAGCCATGAGGGTCGAACCTGTGACAAGGGTTGCGACCAATAATTTATTTAGAATTTTCATTGATTCTCCATGGTGGGTAAAGACTATTTTTATTTAGACCTCATCGTATGGTGAGTACGAAAAGATCAATATGACTGAAACGTCTTCTGCTCCTCATTATTCCAATTTTAGTTATTCAGAACAACTGATATTAATCTATACCTTCCAGTAGAAAACATGATAGCGTGGACATTGATGTATAGATCAGGGAGGGTCAGTTCTGAAAATTCAACAACTTAAGTTCTTTGTTGCGGTTTATGAAGAAGGATCCTTCTCCGCTGCGGCAACTCGAATGCACGCGACTCAATCCGGACTTTCCATGCACGTTCGGGAGCTGGAAAAGCGTTACGACGTCATTTTCTTTAATCGTAGTTCTACGGGCGTTGAACCGACAGAGACCGGCCGACAATTTTATAAAGTCGCCATTTCTGTGCTGAGTGCGTCTGAAACAGCTGAAAACAAATTAAGAGAGTTGTCGGGTGTGTTGTCAGAACACATCAATCTTGGGCTGATGCCGGCTTTCGCGCGAGCGGCTTTAAGTCCGACTTTGTTGAGGTTTGCCGACGAATATCCACATGTTCGTGTTTCTGTAAAGGAGGCGTATTCTGCTCAGCTTTCAGATGATGTTGCCGAAGGCAAATTGGATTTTGCTGTCGTTCCGTTTCACGACTCCAATCTAGATTTAAACGCTACCACAATGGGTGTCGATCAGGAATGCCTCGCCTGTTCTTCTGCAAACACATTGGCATTGAAGTCTGAGGCGACCTTGTCTGAATTACCACCTCTAAGAATGATTTTGCCCACAAAGGCAAACGCTCGTAGACCGCGTATCGAGCACTACTTGTCGGTTAATGGCGTTGAATTGGCTGAGACCATGGAACTAGACAGCATGTTGGGTACATTGGATCTGGTCGCAACATCGGAATGGGTATCGATATTACCTGCTGTATTGAGCCCACCGGACAAAGACGGCAGGAAGCGTTTGTTTACACCTTTGACGAATCCACCTCTATCTGTCGAGTACATGCGAATTACGCACAAGGCGCGTCCACTGAGTCCCGCTGCTCAGGCGTTTGCAGATGTACTGCAACAGGAATTGAACAATGTGCTGGAAGCTGATCCGCTGAGCGCACGCTAGACTGATTAGCTGCTAAACGTACAATCGTTATTCTTAAACGGTCCTTCCACAGTACCGGTTAGAACCTTATTTACAGAAGGTTCTGTGGCAACCACGTCGTTAGAAACGGAAATACAAGAATCAGGATGGCTACCGCCAACAGCATTATCCAGTACGGAATGGCACCTCTGAAAATCATGCCCAATGTGACGGATTGGTCCGGCACCGCGGCTTTTACCGTGTAGATAAGTAATCCGAACGGCGGCGTTAACAGGCCGGCCTCAATGACAAGAATGCCAAAGATAGCGAAAGCTAATTCATGAACGCCTAACAAATTGGCAATTGGTGCAAATATAGGAACGGTGAGCAAAATGATGGAGGTTGAGTCGATAAACATGCCTAGCAAAAGCCATATAGCGAAGATCATCGCTAGCAATATCTTAGGGTTTTCGCTGATGGCAAAAAGAGTGTCTTGAATAACGCCTATAGCGCCACTCATCGCTAGAAAGCGAGAATACATCGATGCAGTGATGAGTAGAATCATAATGGGGGCAGTGGTTTTGCCGGCGGCGTAAATGGCATCGATTATTTCCTTTCGACGCATTCCTTTGATTAAACCGACAACGAAAGCACCCATCGCACCAAAGCCTGCAGCTTCGGTGGGTGTTAGAAAACCTCCCCAGATACCGCCGATAACAATACCGATAAGGGCAAGTATGGAAAGTCCGCTTATCAGTTCTCGCTTGCGTTGCGAGGCGTCGATTTTTTCCTCAATGACAGCTGGGCATGGCGGCGCGACTTGCGGATTCAACTTGGCTATGACGACACAGTAAATAACGAAAAATGACGCTAGTAATAGGCCTGGAAGTAGACCTGCGATGAACAGAGCCCCAATAGATATCTCGGTTAAGACGGCCCAGATAATCATGAGAATGCTAGGTGGGATAAGCATGCCTAAGCACGCGCTACCTGAAATGACACCAAGAGCAAATGTTTTTTGATATCCGAGGGCGACCATTTCAGGATAGGCAATTCTAGAAAACGTTGCGGCCGAAGCGATGGAAACACCTGTAATTGCCGCGAAAACCGAGTTGCCTGATACAGTGGCTACAGCAAGGCAACCGGGTATTTTGCGAAATGCCCGATTGCTAATGGTGTAGATGTCTTTAGCTGCGCCGGAGTGGCTGACGAACCCGCCCATTAGGACAAACAGCGGTATGACGATGAAAATGTCCTTACGTAGGGCCTCATAGGCAGTGCCTGCCATAAGGGACAGAGCAATATCGCTACTACCCAGTAAGAAATAAACGCCGAGCGCGCTTGCTGCACCTAACGCAACGGCTATATGTACGCCGAGAAAAACAAGTACAAGCAGCAAGACCAGAATGCCGAAGATGATTGTTCCCATTATTTGGCTTCCAGTTCAGTGTTGCAATTATTGGGTAACGAGTGCTTCGCTCTCGGGAAGTTCACCGCGCCAATCTGCAATCATAAGCATAAGGTAGGCAATGGCTGCGAAAACACCCGTTACGACAATAAGCGTTTTAATCGGCCAGGTATAAATACGAAGCGAGCCTTCGCCTTCATATTCACCAATGCGATAGGCGTCGATTGCTTCTGGGTAGGAAGCGTAACCTAGTGCTGCAAACAGAGTAAAACCCAAGACATAAGCTATGGTGCGAAGCAATTTTTTGAGAAACGGCGGCATTAGCTCACTGATGAGCGTTGTACGGAGCATTGATCCGGAATAGATGGCGAGAGGGATTTGCAAAAAAGTAACTGCAATGACTGAGTTTTGCAGAATCTCTTTCGTTCCGGGTAAAGGGTGTAAAAATAATATACGACCGAATACATCCACCAGAATGACGACAGCGAGAATGAACACCCATACGGATGACAATATGTGCATCCATCTCGCTATATTGACGATATGGGCTGTCTTCACGCGTGGCTCTGCTGTTTGGTCGCGACCTCTGGCTTCCAATCTTCTTCGTTCTTGGTCGCTTCGTTAAGAATAGGCATGACTTTTTCAGCCATCAGTATCATCGACTTACGCCCGAGGTTGTAGTCCGTCCAGTCATGGCCTGCGTAAACCAGGTGCTGAAATGGTCCAATTTCTTCTCGTACTGCCAGGATCTGATCAGCTACTGAATGGGCGTCTCCGTGGATGATTAGCTGATCGAGAACGTAGTCTAAGGTGACATCGTCATCAGCCATATCCTGATCGTGCTTGAACAGGTTTAGACGATTACCCTTGCGCATTTTAGTCAGTAGCTGCGAATAATAGTAAACATAAGGACTGCCAGGATCACGTGCGTAGGCGCGGGCTGTTTCTGGGTCATCGGCCACGCAGATATTTTTTGCAACCCGCCAATCTGCGTAAGACGGCGTGTACCCACCCTCTAGACAACCTGTTACGAAATTGGGCCAATGAGTCGCAGCCCACTTGGGTAGTAGAAAGTTTGCTGAAATAGGTTGCCAACCGCGAGCAGCCATTGCCGTGACACCTTTTGAGAAAGGCGCGACGGCAGTACCCACGATAGGTGGGTGAGGCGCTTGAAATGGCTTCATAATTTCGCCTTGCCCGATTGCCGTATTCATGGTGCGCTCTGTGGTCACGTCCCAAAACTCGCCTTTCAAATTATAGGGAGCCTCTCCAGCCCAGATATCCAGCACCATATTGATGCACTCTAGAAACATGGCATTGCGATCTTTATCAATGGAGCTAAAGACCTCTGCATCAGACATCAGACCACCGGGTGAGATGCCAAAAATCAAACGACCCTCTAACATGTGATCGAGCATCGCAACCTCAGCTGCGACCCGAGCTGGGTGCGAATTGGGCATGTTCACCGTGCCTGTGCCTAACTTAATATTTTTAGTTTCGTAAGCCAGACTTGCAAGGAAGGCGACTGTCGATGTGATGATCTCAGCCTTATCTGTCGTGTGCTCGCCGCAATAGGCTTCGGCGTATCCAAGGGAGTCCGCGAGCATAAATGCTTCTCGATCTTCCTTGAGGCTCTGGACGACAGGTTTGTCCAGCGGATGGATGGGCATTGTGAAAAACGACAGTTTCATTCGTATCTCCTAGATCTTCATTGGATTATCCCTTAAACGAGATTTGAAAGTACTAATAATTTCTTATGTCCGCCATCAATAAAAGACATGACCACGACACGATAGTCCGTTTGAACAAGCCATCCTAATAGGCATGCCATCAGGAAAAAAGATATCCCGTATCAGAAAAATTCGGTATTTGGACGTCCGTCTATGGGTCAAACTATGAATACGTAGAAATGTGTTGCTAACTACGTCAAGTGCCATACCACTCGATTGTGCCAGCCATTCGTATTAAGAAAGTTCGACCTGGAGGACTACGTGGATCTAGTAGAAAAACAACGAGACATTGACCCCAAAGCATTTCGTCGAGCGTTGGGGAATTTTGCAACCGGTGTAACTATTATCACAACTCAGGCACTTGACGGTACTAAGATCGGAGTGACGGCTAGTAGTTTCAATTCGCTATCGATGGATCCTCCATTGATTCTTTGGAGCAGCATAAAAGATACCCCGAGTTGCAAAATATTTGAATCGGCCACTCACTTTGCCGTCAATATTCTTGCCTCTGATCAAATGGATATGTCGAACCATTTTGCACGTCAGCAAGATGATAAGTTTGCGGGTGTCGAGTGGGAAGAGGGGTTAGGGGGTTCGCCAATCTTTCCTAATTGTGCCGGTCGATTTCAGTGTGAAGCGTATGACAAGCTTGATGGTGGAGACCATTGGATATTCGTTGGCAGGGTCATTCTATTTGATGATTTTGGCCGCTCGCCCCTCTGTTTTCATCAGGGTTCCTATTCGATGGTGTTCGGCCATCCGGAGAGTTTTTCGGGCTCATCGGAAGGTGCATCATCTAACGCAAACGAAGGACGAATGGGGAATCATGCGTTCTTCTTGATGTTAAGAGCTGTTCGTGCCTACCAGGAGCGCTACCGTCCCAAGCTGGTCACCTTAGGACTGAACTTAATTGAGTCGCGCATGCTCATAGTACTCAATGATCTGCCCGGTTCTAATCTGGAGGAGTTGGTCGTTTATCTGCACACACCGATTGTTGAAGCCAAGGAGGCGCTGCAGAGCCTAATCGATCGAGAGTTGATAAGTGACGAGGGGCAGGGCTATGCTCTGACAGATTCAGGTAGATGCAAAACCGAACAATCCTGGAATTTGGCAGAAGCGCATGCCAAGGAAACCTTCAAACGCTTCAGTCCTGAAGAGGTGGACACGTTCACTGATGTTTTGCGGCATCTAATAGATGAATGAGCGCTTAAAGACGTTGTTGGATATTCCGACACCTTACGATTGTCTGAATATCTGGGTGGGTTTTCACAAAGGTAAAGAAAAGTGCAGAGTTTCGGTGGATTCAACGGCATAATTACTCAGAGCCCTGAAACGGCGATGCACACAAATAAATGTCACAGGCGATTATGATTTCTGAACAAGCTAAAACTGCCTTACATCGCCCGGATGTGCACAAGCGCGGAATAATCATAGCGATTATCGTTGGAACGATTCTGAATTGCATTAATCAGGGGCCTGACATAGTGGCAGGCGATTCCCCGATGTGGATACGAATTGGCTTGACGTATTGTGTTCCTTACTGCGTTTCAGTTTACAGTGCGGTTTCGGCGGCTAGCCGGCAATCCTGATTACTGATTACTGATTACTGATTACTGATTACTGATTACTGATTACTGATTACTGAGCTTCGCTTTCAAAAAAAAAGTCTGAGGCGCGCTGTTAGGCCTCTTGCACAATAAGCTTGTCAAGATTTTCGTAGTACGTCATGCATTTTTTGCATGAGCCATCTGTTTCAACCCATTGGGGATTATGCTTCTTAATCATGTCCAGCACGCTGGATTCAATCTGCTCAGCAAGAGTGTCGGCGCTTGATTCGTCGTGCAAAATGAAGTGTTCCATAATTCCCTCTCTAAAACTTGTTAATTACGTTTTTGCTCTGGGTATTACTACGAGTGGGTAATCTACAAAAAAGTTTTCGAGAAAACGATGTTCTTCCGGTATTTTTAGGTAATTTCGCTACCTCATAACCGTTACGTCGCTTGTTCAATTTAATTCAAGCACTGTCTCTAGATTGAATTTGCCCTGTGAATTTATCCAACCCTTTTACATCACTGCCTTTTAAAATCTCTATTAAAGATTCTGCCATTTTAGTTATCGGTTGTCTGTAGGTCGTTAGTTTGTATGGAGGGCTTGATGCTTGCGGAATGTCATCAAATCCGGTGACAGCAATTTCATCGGGTATCCGTAATTTGAATTCATGCTTTATCGCATCGACAGCCCCAATGGCAAGTGCGTCATTTTCACACACTAGAACATCAGGACGCTCCGAAATCGTTAACCCTTCCAACTGTTTCACGACATGTTGATAAGACAGTAAAGGGTCATAACCCGGGACAATGATAAAGGGGGCTTCATTGTTGGAATGTTCCTTCCAACGATGCAAAAATGTCTCTTTTCGCAGAACGTGCGCTGAAGGGGTTTGCGGTCCGGCTATAAAGAGCGGCCGTCTATAACCTTTTTTCCAAACATAGTCAGTCATGTCGCTCATAGCGGCGACATCGTCACAGCAAATTGAGATGGTTCCGCTTCTCTCGGATGACCTGGCAAAGACAACAAGTTTTTTAACTCTTGCTGCACCGAGTGCTGTTGAGAGCATTTCATCGCTGAACTGGATGCCGATAAGTACGGCTGCATCGACGCGGCGTTGGCTGGATTTCAGAAGGGCTGCAGACGCATCATCTTGTCCTAGCGTGTTAACCAATAAGGTATCCCAACCATATTCGCGTAACACTCGAGTCAGGCGTTCAATCATAATGAGCTTATGGGGATTGGCGAAGTCATCCACGAGCAATGACACTAGGTTGCTTTGATCTGAGGCCAAGCTAGAGGCCAGTAAATCTGGGTGGTAATTCAACTGCTCGGCAGCTAGCAATACTTTTTGTAGACTTTTTTTTGAGATCGATGCGTCTTGTTTAAATGCGCGATTGACTGTCCAGCGGGATACTCCAGCCAGTTTCGCAACATCCTCAGCAGTAACAATGACGCCGTCGTTCAACATGATTTATTGCAGTTGCCTTTGCGCTGGGGGTTGGGAGTTAGTGCCTATAATTACAAATCTTGCACCCGTGTGCAAGAAACTATTGCACCCGTGTGCAATCCTCGGTAATGTAGCAACTCTTCAAAAAT
>CAZCKD010000082.1:0-5222 GCA_964498925.1 uncultured Granulosicoccaceae bacterium | reverse complement strand
CGTCGTTCAACATGATTTATTGCAGTTGCCTTTTCCGCAGGGTGAGTGGATATTCGTGCCTATAATTGCAAATCTTGCACCCGTGTGCAATCCTCGGTAATGTAGCAACTCTTCAACAATCAGGAGCGGTGGTTCGTGTTAAAGATAGGTCTTCTTGGAGCAGGTCGAATTGGCTTTGTCCACGCGCGCGCGATTGCTTCGCACCCTGGTAGCGAACTTTGTGCGGTTTCCGATGTATATGTTCCGAGCGCCGAAAAACTGGCTTCGCAATATGGCTGCAAAGTATGTTCGTCGGACGAGATCATCGATAATCCCGAAATAGACGCTGTGCTTATAGCGACGTCAACGGACACACATTCAGACCTTATTGAACAAGCAACCTCTGCTGGTAAGGCTGTGTTGTGTGAAAAACCGGTCGATTTGAGTCTTGAGCGTGCGAAGGCTTGTCAGCTTGTTGCGGCCAAGAATAACAAGCCAGTGATGGTCGGCTTCAACCGACGATTTGATCCAGGTTTCAGTGCCTTTAAGAAGGCAGTGGATTCCGGAGAGATAGGTAAAAAAGAGTTGCTCTCCATTACTTCTTTCGATCCGGCGCCGCCACCCATTGAATACGTCAAAGTCTCTGGTGGATTATTCAGGGACATGATGATCCACGACTTCGATATGGCCAATTTCATTATGGGCGAACTGCCAACCACGATTGCGGCAACCGGAAGCTCGATAGTCGATCCCAGAATCGGAGAGGCTGGCGATGTGGATACAGCTGTTGCTACGCTGAGCTATGCCAATGGCGCTGTGGCTGTCATTAAAAATTCTCGAAGAGCTGTATACGGCTATGACCAACGGGTTGAGCTACTCGGTTCAGAAGGGCTATTGCAAGCGCAGAATGTATTAGAGAACAACTTGGTGAAATCCACATCGGCAGGTGTAACGAGCGCTAAGCCAACGTACTTCTTTCTCGAGCGTTATATGCCGGCTTATGAAGTCGAATGGGCAGCCTTTGTAGAATCCATTAGTGAAGACAAAGCACTTCCAGTAACGCTTGACGATGGCGTTGCCTCGTTAGCTATGGCTGAGGCAGCAGCGCTTTCGCACAGTAAAGGCATGCCTGTAAAGCTCTTCGATTTTTTATGACGTAAGTAAGTCAGTATCTCGATGCCTGATAGTTTCAGGCAGCTTCCTGATAGTTAGGTAATTACAACCCCCCAAGCCAGTTACAGGTAGAAGCTGTGAATAAGCAACTTGATCTCATCACAATCGGTCGCTCGTCAGTAGATCTCTATGGCGCCCAGGTTGGCGGCCGCCTTGAAGATATGCGTTCCTTTGATAAATATATCGGCGGCAGCCCTACTAATATAGCCTGCGGTACGGCACGGCTCGGTCTCAAGTCTGCCGTCATAACCGGTGTTGGTGATGAGCACATGGGGCGATTCATTATCGAAGAACTCGCTCGTGAAGGCGTTGACACAACGGGCATCAAGGTCGACCCCGATCGACTGACTGCATTGGTGCTACTGGGTATTCGGGATCAGGAGCAATTTCCTTTGATCTTCTATCGAGAGAACTGCGCCGATATGGGTTTGACGGTGGATGATATAAATCCTGATTTCATTAAAAGTGCCAGAGCTGTAGTATCAACGGGGACGCACCTTAGCCACCCGCAAGTTGCTGCGGCGACCATTAAGGCGCTGGAAATTGCACGTGCCGAGGGTATTCAAACAGCGCTTGATATCGATTACCGTCCAAACCTTTGGGGCGTAGCAGGCCACGGAGATGGTGAGAGCCGATTTGTAGAAAGCGAAAAGGTCACTAGCCAATTGCAATCTACTTTGCATCTGTTTGACCTGATTGTGGGAACAGAAGAAGAGTTTCACATAGCCGGAGGATCAACCGATACCCTCACTGCTCTTAGAGCCGTTCGTGCTGTATCAAGTGCAACGCTTGTGTGTAAGCGCGGAGCGATGGGTGCAGTTGCGTTTACCGGTGACATACCTAATTCATTAGAGGAAGGTCAGTCTGGTCCTGGTTATCCCATCGAAATATTTAATGTACTTGGTGCTGGTGATGGCTTTATGTCCGGACTGCTTAAAGGCTGGCTCGACCAAGAGGATTGGTCAACCAGTTTGCAGTATGCCAACGCGTGTGGCGCGTTTGCGGTTAGCCGTCACGGATGTACACCGGCCTATCCTTCATGGGACGAGCTGCAATTTTTCTTCGATAGAGGCATAAAGCGGCCCGATCTTCGACGCGATACTGCGTTAGAACAAGTGCACTGGTCTACCAACCGACATCTTGATTGGCCGGAAGTGAGAGTATTCGCGTTTGATCATCGAATTCAGCTCGAGGAATTAGAGGGCGCCACTGATGAAAAAATCGGCAAATTTAAAACACTGTGCTTAGCGGCTGCTCAGCAGGTAGCTGATGGAAAGCCTGGCTATGGCTTGTTGTGCGACGACCGTTTAGGTCGAGATGCTTTGTACAAGGCAGCAGGTACAGGCTTGTGGCTAGGGCGGCCGGTTGAATGGCCGGGTTCCAGACCGCTCACTCTCGAACCTAGCATTGGTGTGGACTTCGGCGGATTATCAGAATGGCCGCGAGATCAGGTCGTTAAGGTGCTGTGCTTCTGCCATCCAGATGATGATGAGGCGATGTGGGCATCGCAAGAATCCACAGTCGTCAACATATACAATGTGTGCCGTCGTAATCGATTAGAATTTTTGCTTGAAGTCATTCCATCCAAAGCCGGTCCCGTTGAAGATGACACTACCGCAAAAGTGATTCAGCGTTTTTATGATGTGGGTGTTTACCCGGATTGGTGGAAGCTTGAGCCGATGCTGACCGAAGAAGCGTGGCAACTCACGATAGACGCCATTGAGCGAAATGATGCAAACACTAGAGGCATAGTTGTATTAGGGCTTGGTGAAAGTGAGGACAAGTTAGCAGCCAGTTTTCAAGTGGCTGCGCGTTATCCTTTGGTTAAAGGTTTTGCAGTCGGGCGCACCATATTTGCTGAAACTGCCAGCAAATGGCTACTGGGTAAAGTGAGCGATACAGATGCTGTCAGTGTCATGGCCGACAATTACCAACGGCTCTGCGCGATCTGGGACGATGCTCGAAAGCAGGAGGCTACGTGATGAGCGTTAACATCGGAATATCGCCCATCGCGTGGCAAAATGATGATCTGCCGGATCTAACAGCCGCCTATTCAATGGATCAGGCGCTGGCGGAGTCTCGGCAGATTGGTTACACCGGTATTGAACGCGGCCGAAGAATGCCTGCAGATACCGACGGGTTGCAAGCGTATCTTCAGAAGAATGAGTTGGCCTTATGTGGTGGTTGGTGTTCGGGGAATTTGCTGGTTAATTCGGTAGAAGAAGAAATCCAGGCTATTTCTCAGCAGGTAGATCAATTCATTGAATTGGATTCTCCATGTCTGGTGTATGCAGAATGTTCCAACACCATTCAGGGGAACCGCGATATTTCTATTAACAAGCGGCCTCGTATGTCGCGTGAGGAAATGGCTCAGTACGCTAAAAAGTTATCGGAGCTTGCCAAATGGATGAGCGATAAGGGACTGGTGTTGGCTTATCATCACCATATGGGTTCCATGATTGAAAGTCAGGCTGATATCGATTGGTTAATGGAGGACAGCTCAGAGGAGGTGACCTTGCTTTTCGATACGGGACATTTACATTTTGGCGGGGCGAACGTCATGTCAACCCTTGATCGATGGGGTGATCGCATCAAGCATGTTCATTTTAAGGACGTTCGTGAATCTGTTAGTCAACAGATCCGAAATACTGATGGCAGTTTTCTGGATGCAGTTATTGCCGGTGCGTTCACAGTACCGGGCGACCCTGAAGGGTGTATCGATTTTCAAGCCGTCACTGACAAGCTAAAGCATATGGATTACAACGGCTGGATTGTCGTCGAGGCAGAGCAGGATCCATCCACGGCGCCTCCTTTAGAATATTCACAACTCGGTTATGAGCATATCGTCAAGATCTGCAATCAATCGGGACTTGTCATCCAATAATTAACTAGAACAACTGAGAAAACACATGGCCGATTTGCTGAGAAAGCCTTTTGGTAGTCGCGGAAAAGTCCACGAAATCACACCTGCCAGTGCCGGCTGGCGTTATGTCGGATTTTCCCTTTATCACCTTAAGGCCGGTGATGTGGCCACCGAGCCCACGGGTGATCAAGAAGTAATTCTGGTGATGGTCGAAGGTAAGGCCAGTATCACTGGAGCTGGAAAGGAGTGGGGTATTCTGGGCGATCGAATGGATGTGTTCGAAAAAACGCCGCCCCATTGTTTATATCTGCCTAACAACACCGAGTGGCATGCGAAAGCCCAAACAGATTGCGTTATTGCAGTATGTATAGCACCCGGCAAAAGCGGACATGAAGCTAGACAGATTGGTCCTGACGGTATCACGCTAACCGAAAGAGGCAAAGGTGGAAACACCCGCTACATCAATAATATCGCTATGGAAAATGAAGACTACTGCGATTCTTTATTGGTAACTGAAGTGTTTACACCCGCTGGTCACTGGTCGTCTTATCCGAGTCATCGGCACGATGAAGATGACTTTCCTCGTATTACGTATCTGGAAGAAACGTACTATCACCGATTGAAACCAGCGTCCGGTTTTGGCATTCAGCGCGTTTACACCGATGATGGCAAGCTTGATGAAACCATGGCGGTTTCTGATGGAGACGTCGTATTGGTACCGCGCGGTCATCATCCGTGCGCTGCGCCCTATGGGTTCGAGATGTACTACCTGAATGTGATGGCTGGCCCGTTGAGAAAATGGCGATTTGTCGCAGCACCGGAAGTTGAATGGATCATGGAACGAGATGCGTGATCTTGTAGTTGGTGCACGGCATTGCAACCAAGCGATAGCGCGTAACCTACGCAAGAGTACTATTAGATTAATAGGCGATATTCAATGAAACTGCCTTTTCAATTGGCAGCCTGGATTTCTCGTAAATTCTCCTTGTGTGCGTTCCTCAAATATCTTTGGATCAACCTGATAAGGGTTAGTCGCCTCCAATGTATCAGCTAGCTGGTATATCGTTTGCACGATCTAAATTATTAAATGTTATGATATAATATAACATTAGGGTGGTCTGGCTGGTCAGTTTGGCTTTTCCGCCACTCGACAGGTCATCGAGCTGCATGGTCGATGCGTCGCATGCAATGGATCAACACCTTGAAC
>CAZCKD010000081.1:0-14653 GCA_964498925.1 uncultured Granulosicoccaceae bacterium | reverse complement strand
GGCTGACCATGGTGTTATTGGGTATAGGCTTGGCTGAGAAAGCTGCCGAGAAGGTCTAATCCTCGGCAGCAGACTGTCAGTCTCGCCAATTTCGTTCAAATGGTAAACGCCAAGCTCGCGGCGCGATGAGTTGATGAATGGAATTAGGTCCCCAGGACCCTTGTTTGTAACGACTGATCGGTGGTGGTGTTTCCAGTAGTGAGGAAGAGACTTCCCAAAGCCGCTCAATGCCTCTGGAACTGGTAAACAGTGTGTGATCTCCACGCATCGCATCGAGAATCAATCGCTCATAGGCTTCCAGTACTTCACCGATATGTTTGGTTTCATCCATGGAAAACTGCAAGCTGTGCTTATCTAGTTTCATGCCCGGCCCGGGCCGCTTGCCGTAAAACGATAAAGAGGTTCGGGATGCATCAGAGAGATCGAATGTCAGGTGATCCGGCCCATGCAGGCCGACGCCTGAATCCTTGGGGAACATGCTCTTCGGTGGTTCATGAAATGCGATTGAAATGATGCGTTGCCCTTCAGCTAAGCGTTTTCCTGTTCTGAGATAAAAAGGTACGCCTGCCCAGCGCCAGTTATCGATGGCGCATTTAAGAGCGATGAATGTTTCTGTATCAGATTCAGGGTCAACACCGTCTTGCTCTTTATAGCCAGAGTACTGACCGCGTACAGCATGCTGTGGCTCGATAGGCATCATGCTGCGGAAAACTTTGTTTTTTTCCTCACTGATCGATGCAGGTTCCAGAGCAACCGGAGGCTCCATGGCGACAAAAGCCAGAATTTGAAACAGGTGGGTGACGACCATGTCCCGAAATGCTCCTGTGCCTTCATAGAATGACGCACGATTATCCAGACCTAGTGTTTCAGGTACATCGATTTGCACGTGCTCAATGAAGTTACGATTCCAGATGGGTTCAAACAAACCGTTGGCAAAACGAAAGGCCAGAATATTCTGTGCCGGTTCTTTACCCAGAAAATGATCAATGCGAAAAACCTGCTCTTCGCTAAATACTTTATGGACTTCACGATTTAACTTAATGGCAGACTCAAGATCAACACCAAATGGTTTTTCCATAACCACGTTTGCGTTTTCTATCAATTGAGCTTCGCCGAGTAGTTCAATGACTGACAAGGCAGCGGAAGGGGGAACACTCATATAGTGCAGCAGTCTTGAGTCACTTCCGAGTTCGGTTTGAGCTTTTGTGACTGCGCTTTTTAGACCTGCGGCACCGGCGGATAGTGGTACATAGGTCAGGCACTGTTTAAATGCCTCCCACTCTGTGGACTCCACTTCTCTGGAGCCAAATTCTGTCAGCGCTTCCAAGCAGAGTTGTTGAAACTCCTCGCTTGAAAGCTCTTCTAAGGAGATGCCAATGATTTTACATTCGGGGATAAAGTTTGAGTTTGATAGATGAAATAAACCCGGAATGAGCTTACGTTTTGCCAGATCGCCGGTAGCTCCGAATAGGACAACCGTTTGAGGATTTTCCGGCCCGACAGCATTTGTAGATTTTGCCATGGTAGTTTCGTTTGGTTTTTTCGACAGCTCCGACCTGAATAAGTATAGGCGTATGTCACCGCTCGTTCGGTGAAGCTTGCAACTTTGAGTAAAACTCAATAACGTTAAAAATTACCAGCCTCATTTGGACGCATCAGACATGATTGATTTAACAGGGAAGACGGTTGTCATTTCAGGAGCCAGCCGCGGCATTGGAGCTGTTACTGCGCAAAAAATGGCAGATTTAGGAGCGAATGTTGCGCTCTTGGCGCGATCCGATACTGCTGTTAAACAGTTAGCTTCTGAGATTGGTGACAAAGCGCTTCCCATTGCCTGTGATGTTTCTGACTATGCTGCGGTAAAACATGCTTTCGAACGTTGTGCCGAGCATTTCGGTGCCGTACATGTTTGTGTGAACAATGCCGGGGTTATTGACCCCATAGCGCGAATAGAAAACTCAGACCCTGATCACTGGGGCCAGGTTGTCGATATCAATGTCAAAGGTGTCTATCACATGATGCATGCGGCTCACCCGTTTCTGAAAGTGCAAGGTGGTGTCATTATCAATCTGTCTTCAGGAGCGGCTACAGGTGCCCTGGAAGGTTGGAGTCACTACTGTGCCACCAAAGCCGCTGTTTTATCGCTTACTAAGTGTGGTCACAAAGAGTGGGCGTCAGAGGGTATTCGAGTGGTCGGCTTATCACCGGGCACTGTTGCCACTAACATGCAGGAAGTCATTCGGGATTCGGGCATTAATCCGGTCAGTCAATTGGATTGGGATGCACATATTCCAGCCGACGATGTGGCTCAGGCTATTGCGTGGTTAACCCAAGATGAGTCCAAAGAATACGATGGTCAGGATTTTTCTTTGAAGACGCCTGAAGGGCGTCAGGCAGCGGGACTCGCTGTTAGGGCTTAATGAGTGCCATCTTGAAGTGGTATCTGGATTTTTCGTTGTCGTAGCGTTGAACAGATAGCGCTATTGAGTCGCCCAATCCGTAGCTCGGCTGATCCGATGCAGTAGGAACGGCAGCGATGGCTGAAAATTCGTAAGTGGTTGAGTAGTTCTCATCAAGATTGTTTTTATAAATTTTTATCTCTAACGCGTTTTCGATTAGCGATATATAAAGTCGATCCTTGCGAATGCCGACAATGGTTCCTGTGTACGGTGTCGGAGACTCCTTTACAAGATCTTTAGCGAAACTTTGGTGAAGGGCGGCTAGTTTGATTTTTTTATCCAGCTGCCGTTGTTTCTGGCGCGAATGTGTCGCCGCTTCGATCACCTGAATTCGAAGTGCTTCATCCGTTTCGTTATCTATCGCGTGGCCACCCAACGCTTCAAGTATTTCTTTATGCGTGAATATACCCACGACCTCGCGCATAGGCGATGAGAACCGGGCATAGCTGGCAGCTTTCAGTGCATGATGTTCTGAAGGCTCCGGTTCGTAGCTGGATCCTCTTTGGGCTTGCATAATCTGTCTTTGTACCGCTCTGACTTTAGGCTTGTTATCTGGATCCGATGGCAATTGATCCAAGTACTCTGCTAGCGGTTGATCGTTCTTCCATTCCCAGGTTGACGAATCGTTCTGTTCCTTTGCAAAAAGATCCAATGTGTTGCGCAAGGTGTTCAAGTTTTTTTTCAAAGGCGCATCATGAACTCTGTAAACAGCTTGTAAAACGTCGCTGGCTCCACCGAGTACCATGAGCATTTCCGCGCCTTGCATGTTGCACATCAGACTTATCTGTTCGTTGTAACGTTCAGTTTGATAACGTTCACGGACTCCAGTTTTGAAAACCGGTGGGTCGCCTTCAACCTTGAGAGAGGTTTCAGTCCTATCGAATTTAACGACGCCGCGAATCTCGGCCGCGATAATTAATTTTTCTCCCAGTTCCTTAAGGAGTTTCAGTGAAGGCTCATAGGCAAGTGTGCTTTCAGCTCCCGAATCCAACCATTCCTGTACGCCTCTGTAATTGAGTTTGCCCGCACTGCGTATTTTTGCGCGAACCAGCGTTGTTTGGCGTGAAGAACCATCAGAATTGACGTGCATATCGAACACGAGAGCGCGTCGATCGACATCCGGGTTTAGGGAGATTAAGCCTTCGGATAGCTCAACAGGGAGCATCGGCGCTGCGAACCCGGGCGTGTAGTAAGTTGCACCGCGCAAAAGCGCATCAGCGAATAGGGCGCTTCCGGGCTTTATGTAATACGACGCATCGGCCAATGCATATCGAACTCGGTAACCTTTATCTTCCTTTTCAATTAACAAGGCCTGATCGAGATCACGGGAGTCAGGATTGTCTATCGTCACGAACGGTAAAGCAGTCCAATCTTCAAGTGCTTTATCGTCCAGTCCCGTATTATTTAACCAGTACTGAGTTTCTTCCAAGCATTCGCGACTGTGCTCAACTGAAATTTCCAAAGCCTGAAGTGCGGAATCTATGACGGTATGTGGATCTTGAGACGAAGAGATGTCGTTCATGAGGTTAACGATTCAGTTCTATGATGGGGTCGGGGCAATATTGACGGCGCTGACATTTATGACAATGTTCACCCAGATACAGTTCATCGATCCACTGCATCAGTTCCCGAAGTGAGTCACCCTCATCAAAGATGAAGCCTGCTTCAAAATTTCTACGATATTCGCTCTTAGCTCCCATACCAGCGCCCGTGAGGTTGGCGGAACCGACAAAACCGAGTTGCCCGTCTATGACGATGGCTTTAGTGTGAACCCGGGGACAAAGAATCCTTTCAAATAGCTCATTGTTGATGAGCGCATCGAATCGGTCAAAATCTTCCCGAAATCGTGGTCCCGGCTCCTTGGCATGGATCAGTCGCACCGCAACGCCGCGCTCGACCATGTCGCTCAGGACTTCGAGCAAAGGTTGGAATCGATTATTGACATCAATATGGAGATCTTTGATGTCAGCAGTCACTATCCACAGAAACCTTTGTGCTTTGGGCAGGCGTTCCTGGATAAATTCCGTGTAGATATCGCGATTTAGTAAGAGTTGGTGCATGGATGAAGTCTACCCTCTGTCCTACAGGGTACAATAGGGTATTGCGGCATTGCTTTCAGGCATAAGGTATGTATTTGAAGAATTTGCTTAAAAAGGTCCATCTCATCAGATCCTTGGGCCTCTGCTTCATTGCGCTGTGCCTGACCGGCTGTGGTTTTCATCCGCGTGGCAGCGTCACGCGCCTTACAGATCTCGGCAGCATTTACGTGGATGCCGCAAGAAATCTCACTATTGCCGATGACATTCGCGATGCCCTTATAGACGCAGCGTTTACGCTGGCGCCGAATCGCGACGAGGCGGATATCATGCTACGGCTCACTGACGAAGAACGAAGAGAGCGAGTGGTTTCGGTCAGAAGTACCGGCCGGGTCAGTGAGCTTGAGCTTAGTCACACGGTGAATATGCAAATTACGGAATCAACGGGTGACGAAGATCCCCTGTCAGCTACTGCCCGGACACTGAACCGTGTGGAAGTATTCCGCGAGTACACTTCTGATGAAACCGGTGTTCTTGGAAAGCAGAACGAAGCGAGAATACTTCGATCTGAAATGCAAAATGAACTCGTCAGACAGATCGTATTACGAACTATCGCAAGTCTGGCACCTTCAATATCCTGATCGTCTATCAACCCAGCCAAGAGGTTTTTCTCCTCTTTCCACGGATTGAATACTCTCGATTATTTGTGCTGCAGATAAATCAGGAACGCTCTTAGCTGCAACATGTGGTGTGATGACCACTCTGGAATGCTGCCAGAAGGGATGTTCCTCAGGTAATGGCTCATCGTGGAACACGTCTAGCAGTGCCCCGGAGAGTTTCCCTGAATCCAATGATGCCAGAAGATCGTTATCGACGAGATGCCCACCCCTACCGGGATTGATAATAAAAGCTCCGTCAGGTAATTGCCCAAACAGCTGTTTGTTTAAAATGCCCTGTGTGCTTGATGTCAAAGGAAGTAAACAGATCAAGACGTCTGATGCTTCTAAAAACTTCGGCAGCGCGTCTGACCCATGGACACTGGGAACTGATAGATCCTTTGGATTGCGACTCCAGCACTTTACGCTATAGCCGTTAAGAGAAAGCCTTTCAGCCACTGTGGCACCTAAAGCGCCGGCACCCAGTACACCGACTCGGGTGTCAGCTGCTGAAGCACAGTATATTCCATGGTCCCAGCGCTTCTCGTTTTGCGCAATTCGAAATTCTTGCATCTTACGTTGTGCGTGCAGAGTGCCATATAAGGCGTATTCCGCCATCTGCACACCCATGCCGGCATCTCTTAGGCGAATGACTGGGATTGTGCTGGGAAGTCCGGGATGTTTTAACAGGTGATCTACACCTGCTGCCAAGGCAAATACGTGGGTAAGGTTTTCCAGGCCGTCGAAAAAATCATCAGGCGGCAACCAGACAATAGCCTTATCAAAGTCCCCTTTAGAAAGCGTGGACTCTTTATTCCAAACCGTTATGTTGTGCTTCGAATCTAAACGGCTTCGTACAGCATCGAAAAGCCTGCCATCGTCTCCATGGCAATAAAACAAAAAATTCATAAAGGCACGGGTTGGACGACTGCAAATCGTCGGTCTGTGTAGAGCAGAGGTTCGCCACTGGTTGTACGCACATCAACGACTTTGCCAAAAAATACGCGGTGCGAACCTTTCACCAAGCTTGAATCGAGCTGGCAATCCAACGCGACAAGGGCATTACTTAAGATGGGTGAACCGGTGGTCAGACGTGTCCATTGACCGGATGAAAATCGGTCAGCTTCAGGGTCGTTAGACAAACCGGCAAAGACACTGGCGAGCTCTACCGCGTCGCTGGGCACAATATTGACTGCAAACCGGCCGCTATCCAACGCCATTTGACAGAATTCGTTATCAAGATTGACACAAACGAGCAAGAGGGCCGGCTCGGCGCACACCGAGCACATAGAGCTGACGGTCAGTCCAGCATCATGGCCGTTGAAGCTGGTGGTCACAACGGATACGCCGTTAGCTGCCTGCGACAGCGCCGACGTGAACGACGACGCTGTAACGCTAGGCATATCGGATGAGGTTGCCACTAGAAGTTGCTTTTTCCGATTGTTTTTAAATTAACGACGACTACTTCTTAACTGGGTAGTCGCGAGTCGCTGCGCCCGTGTATATCTGACGAGGACGACCGATTCTGAACTCAGGATCCTCGTGCATTTCCATCCAATGAGAAATCCAACCAACCGTTCTAGACATAGCAAACATGACGGTAAACATGTTCATGGGAATGTCTAGCGCGCGTAGGATGATTCCGGAGTAGAAATCGACGTTCGGGTATAGACGGCGTTCTATGAAATATTGATCATTTAATGTAGCTTTTTCAAGCTCCATTGCCAGCTCAAATAATGGCTGATCACCGCCTAAGTCTTTAAGCAGGTCGTGGCACATCTTCTGGATGAGCTTGGCGCGAGGATCGAAATTTTTGTATACACGATGGCCGAAGCCCATGAGTCTGAATGGATCGTTTTTGTCCTTCGCTCTTGCGATGGTCTGTTCGATGGTTTCTCCAGAGTAGAGAATGTCATCGAGCATATTGATAACGGCTTCGTTTGCACCACCGTGAGCCGGTCCCCAGAGACAAGCAACGCCTGACGCAATTGAGGCAAACGGATTGGCACCGGAGCTGCCGGCCAAACGAACTGTAGAGGTACTTGCGTTTTGCTCATGGTCTGCGTGCAGAATCATGATGAGTTCTAGCGCCTTGACGGCGACCGGATCAGGTTTGTAGTCCTCAGCTGGCACTGCAAACATTAAACGTGTGAAGTTTTCTACATATCCCAGGTTGTTATCTGGGTACATGAAAGGCATGCCACGATGATGGTTGTAGCAGTAGGAGGCGATCGTCGGCATTTTTGCAATCAATCGCTGCGCCGAGATTTCCCGATGTAATGGATTATTGATATCGAGGGAGTCGTGGTAGAAAGACGATAGGGCGCCCACGGTGCCAACCAACATCGCCATGGGATGCGCGTCGTAGCGGAAACCGTCAATGAAATCACGAATATTCTCGTGAACCATCGTATGTTGCGAGATGATGTGATTGAAATCGGTGCTTTGCTCTTCTGTGGGCAGCTCACCGTACATCAGGAGGTAGCAGACTTCCAGATAGCTGCTGTGCTCAGCCAGTTGCTCTATCGGGTAACCGCGGTATAGAAGAATGCCTTCGTCGCCATCAATAAAAGTGATAGCACTTTTGCAGCTGGCTGTTGTGGCGAAGCCCGGATCGTAAGTAAAGAGGCCAGTTTCTTTGTGAAGAGAACGCACATCGGCCACATCAGGACCGTGAGTGGGGGTGATGCGTGGCATCACAGCTTTTCGGCCGTCACCCGTTGTTATAGTAATTTCATTGTCACTCATTACATCTCTCCATCTGATTTAAGCTCATTATAGTTCGGATGACTTTTGAACTGACCAATACTAAGTATACGAATCAACCAATCCCAGCCAAAGCTAGCTCTGGATCATTGTCTATACTTTCCTGTATTAGGGCGGGAATGGCAGCGCGACGCAACGCGACGCTAAGCTCGCCTACCGCCGCGCTGCGTACGCAGACGATGCTCGGATCCAGTCCAACTATGAAAACAGTCAGCCATTATAGAGTAAAGCAACCCCCAACTCGTTCCCTGAGATCCTACTTTTATAATTTCATCAGGATTTGCGTGGTTGTGATAGCGACTGCATCAGGTTTGCTTGCGTGCTCAACGTCGAAAAATGTGACGTCGATTCAATCTGACGCGAGTCTGGCGGTATTGGGAATAACGTCGAAAACCGGGATGAAGTCAGTCCTCAATCGAAATGCACTCGCGGCGGATTTCAGCCAGTTGTTATCTGAGCAACGCTCGTATGCGGTGTTGCCGACCTCTGCACTGCGGCAATACATAGGAGCAGAACGGTTGGGAGAAATCCTGAATCGCTATGCCGAGTCGGGTCAGCTGAGAAATACCGACCTACGCTTTTTAATGGCGGCGAATTTGCCTGTTTCCCGATTGGTGGTTGCGCGATTGGAAGAGGATTACGTCGTTAACCTACCTGCGCGTCGAGAGTCGGTTTATAACCGAACGGGTGAGGTTCTGGCCGATAGAGAGAAAAAGGTACTCGCAACACAGCGAGTGACTCGGGTTTCCGCCTCATTAATAGACTTGCGCGATGGTCAAGAGGTGTGGAATGGACATTTTCGCGTAGACCCTATCGCTGAAGCGGCCACAACTCAGTATCTAGGGAGTAGTTTTAGCGGAAGTTTGGCAGCTGCGTTCGCAAACACGATGGTTAACGGCATTCGGGTTGTTCGATACCCCGAAGCACCGACATTGCGAATCAGCATGTTGTCACTGTTGCGCGAAATTTCGGACAAAATGCCGAAGCGGTAAATAGAGTGCGCATTTCAGTCGTCCGCTATCCAAGCGTCCCGGTTTAGTCTGATTTCTCTCTAAGCTCCAATGAAACCAACAATTTATTTAATAGAGCGAATTGGCAGCGGATCTCTGTCTACTATGGCAAAACCTGCATCTGGAGAACAGATAGATCTGGAGTTCAAAAATATTGCGGATCAAGGGATAAACACTATCGTGTCGCTGTTGGAGGCAGATGAGTCTGCGGCAGTTGGATTGCAAGAAGAAGAAACTCTTGCCAAGAGAAATGGCATGGCTTTCCATGCATTCCCAATTAAAGACTTTGGATTCCCTGCGTCGAAAGAACAATTCAAGTCATTTAGCAAATCACTGTTTATCGCAGCATCGGGCGGAGAAAATATCGTCATTCATTGTCGCGCGGGCATTGGTAGATCCGGTTTGGTGACTGCCGGAGTGCTCTTACACAACCAGTACGAACCGCTTGACGCTTTTAGTCACATATCAAACAAGCGGGGTGAAACGGTTCCAGAAACCGACGAACAGAAAAAATGGCTGTTAGAAAACTATGAGTACATTATTGCTGGTTAGAGGCTGTGATAATCAATGGCTCGTGAAGATGATTTAACAAGGAATTAAAAGACAGAACATTTGACCTCTAAAAGTCGATAGTGCCCGCTTTTGATGCGCTGTAAGTTGTTGATTTGTAAGTCACTAGCTATTGAGTGGTGCATGTCACTCTTTTCTCGCTTTTCAGTCCGAGGCATTATAATTCTTAGCCTAATTCACTGAAATTTAGTTGAATTCGTCGTGTGCTTTGCAGATGTTTGATTTTTTATGGTCAAATGGATAATCCTTGTGGTAATGTCCGCTTAATTTCAACCTGACTGCGGGTTGGAGTCTACAAAAATATTTATAAACTAATTACCGAACTACTTGAGATTACTTGCTCTATGAAAAAATCAATCAAATTTGCTACAGCAGTAGCTGCGCTCACGGCAACTGCCATGAACGTTCAAGCTGGAACGCTTGATGATGTTAAAGCACGCGGTGCGCTGAACTGTGTTGTTTCAACGGGTATCGCTGGCTTTGCAGCACCTAACGACGAAGGCGTTTGGTCTGGCTTAGATGTCGACTTCTGCCGCGCGATGGCTGCAGCTGTTCTTGGTGACGGCGAGAAAGTTAACTTTGTACCTACAACGGGTAAGACTCGTTTCACTGTCTTGAATTCTGGTGAAGGCGACGTTCTTTTCCGCAACACGACTGAAACAATGAGCCGTGACGTTGACCTGAAATTAACTTTCCTACCGGTAAACTACTACGATGGTCAGGGTTTCATGGTACCAAAAGCTTTAGGCGTTACTTCAGCGAAAGAGCTTGATGGTGCGTCTATCTGCATCCAGACGGGTACAACAACCGAGCTGAACCTGGCTGACTTTTTCCGCACTAACAACATCTCTTACGAGCCAGTGCCTATCGAAACAAATGCTGAAGGTATCACTAACTACGGCGCAGGTCGTTGTGATTCGTACACCACTGATGCATCTGGTCTTGCTTCTACTCGTGCGGCTTTCGATAACCCAGACGATCACATGATCTTGCCAGAAATCATCTCTAAAGAGCCTCTAGGTGGTGCTGTTCGTCAAGGTGACGACGAGTGGGCTGACGTTGCCAAGTGGGTTGTAAATGCACTGATCGCTGCAGAAGAGCTAGGTATTACCCAAGGCAACGTTGCTGACCTTGCAAAAGCTGCTGGCGATAACCCAAGCATCAACCGTCTGCTAGGTACTGAAGGCGAGTTTGGCGCAATGCTGGGTCTTGGTGCTTCATGGGCTGCTGACGCAATCTCAGCTGTCGGTAACTATGGCGAGTCTTTCGACCGTAACATCGGTCCTGACACTGCAATTGGTCTTGAGCGTGGTCTTAACGCTCAGTGGAAAGACGGTGGTCTTCTCTACGCTGCGCCAATTCGCTAGTCTTCCTTTTTAAGGAATAGGTACGGATGTAATGAGGGCGCACTTTTTAGTGCGCCCTTTTTCGTCTAAACAATTATTTTTGAAGGGCGGTGTAGATGAGCAATGAAACTGTAGTTGGCGGGTCAAGAAAAGCACCTGCACAGAGAAATGCGCTCTCAAGACTCTGGAACAATAAAGAGGCGCGCTCGGTTATTGTTCAAATTTTCGCCCTGGTAGTTATTTGTGCCTTGTTTGCCTCGATGGTAAACAACGCGATTACAAATTTGGAAGCCATTGGTAAGGGCTTCAGTTTTAGTTTTCTGAACCAACCTGCCAGCTACGATATTAATCAGCGGCTGATTGAATACGATTCTCGTTCCACTCACTTTCGCGCTATGCAGGTGGGTATTCTAAATACCTTGCTTGTTGCCTTCATGGGCATAGTGCTGGCTACAGTGCTTGGATTTATTCTCGGCGTGTTGCGTTTATCTAAGAACTGGTTAACCAATAAAATCGCACACGTGTACATCGAATATGTTCGCAATGTACCTGTGCTGCTACACATACTGCTTGTCTACGGCATCATGGTTCACAGCATGCCGAAACCAAAAGATGCCATAGCAATTGGTGAAAACACCTTTCTAAGCAATCGTGGGTTATTCATGCCCAAACCCTTGCCGGAAAATCTGTTGTGGGTGGTGATAGCTTTAGTTTTAGTCGGAATCGTTTTTGCTTTTCTGTTTAATCGTTGGGCGAAAAAGGTTCAAGACAATACAGGGAAAACGTATCCCGTTTTTTGGATCAGTTTGGCTGCCATAGTCGTTGTACCTGCGATTGCGTATTTCTTGCTGGGGAAGCCGGTCGAATGGGAAGTGCCGGTACTCGGGCGATTTAACATTGCAGGCGGAATGGTTATCCTGCCTGAGTTTATCGCGCTGTGGCTGGCATTATCTTTTTACACAGCAGCCTTTATTGGTGAGATTGTCAGAGCAGGCATTCTCGCAGTGAGTCATGGCCAAACCGAGGCAAGCCTCGCGTTAGGCATCAATCGCTCCAGGACGCTCAAATCTGTGGTTATTCCGCAAGCGATGCGCGTTATCGTGCCGCCGCTATCCAGCCAGTATCTAAACATCACGAAAAATTCTTCACTCGCCATTGCGATCGGTTACATGGACATTACTGCAACCATCGGTGGAATTTCGTTGAACCAGACAGGGCGAGAAATGGAGTGCATGCTGATTGTCATGGGTTTGTATTTAATCTTCTCACTGATGATTTCAATGTTTATGAATTGGTATAACACGCGTATCAAGTTGGTAGACCGATGAGTAACTCGAAAATGCCTACACAACAATACGAGCCTGGCACTCACCCTGATTTGCCGCCACCATTTGCATCTACGGGGCCGATTAAGTGGGTTAGAGAGAATTTATTCTCGTCGCCAGTCAATATTATGCTGACGCTTGTCGCCGGGTTTTTTCTCTACAAAATTTTACCAAGCGTATTCAGTTGGGCGTTCACGGATGCAACCTTTGTTGCTGCTGATCGCAATGAGTGTCGAGCAACGAACACGGGTGCGTGTTGGGCTTTCATTGCACAACGGTGGGAGCTGTTTACCTATGGCTTTTATCCAGCCGAGCATCGATGGCGTGTGAATTTGACCTTCGTTTTGTTTTTGGTATCTGTCGTATCTTTGTTGTGGGAAAACTGCCCGGGACGAAAATATTTGGTCAAATTCGCCATGATATTCCCACTTATTGCCTTGTGGCTTGTCAGTGGTGGTTTTGGGTTGGAAGAGGTTCCTACCGGTAAATTCGGTGGCTTTATGCTCACTCTTATTATTGGTATAACCGGAATTACACTCTCTCTGCCAATAGGTATATGTTTGGCTTTGGGTAGGCAATCTAATTTGCCGATTATCAAGTACGCTTGTATTGGCTTTATCGAATTTATTCGTGGTGTGCCGCTGATAACGCTACTGTTTGTTGCGTCAACGATGCTTAGCTATTTCCTCCCACCAGGTACTAATTTCGACCTGTTGTTGCGAGTGTTGATTATGGTGACACTGTTTGCGTCAGCGTACATGGCGGAAGTTATCCGAGGTGGCTTACAGGCAGTTCCAAAAGGTCAGGTTGAGGCCGCAGATGCTATGGGTCTTAAATATTGGCCGGCGATGCGTTTGATTGTATTGCCACAGGCGTTAAAGATCTCAATCCCGGGCATCGTTAATACCTTTATTGGTCTTTATAAAGATTCAACACTGGTTATCGTTATCGGTTTGCTCGACCCGTTAGGCATTGGTCAAGCGTCGCTAGCTGATACCAAATGGCAAGGGCTGAGCTCGGAAGTTTATCTCTTTGTCGCTATGTTTTTCTTTATCTCCTGCTTTGCTATGGCGCGCTATTCACTCTACTTAGAGAATAAGCTGCACACAGGGCACAAGCGTTAACCCAACTATCTTCAGGTATTTTTATGAGTAACGAACAAGCACAAAACGAATTGGGTGACGTTGCGATCAGAATTAGTGCGATGCACAAATGGTACGGCGCATTTCATGTATTGAAAGATATCAATCTTGATGTGCATTCTGGTGAGCGCATTGTTGTCTGTGGGCCGTCAGGTTCAGGCAAATCTACAATGATTCGTTGTATCAACCGGCTAGAGGAGCATCAGAAGGGCGATATCATCGTCGATGGTGTTGAGCTGACTAATGATCTTAAAAACATCGAAGCTGTTCGCCGTGAAGTCGGAATGGTGTTTCAACATTTCAACTTATTCCCGCATTTAACCGTTCTGGAAAACTGCACATTAGCGCCTATTTGGGTGCGTAAAGTCCCAAAAGCTGAGGCTGAAGCAACGGCAATGAAATATTTAGAGCGTGTGAAAATTCCAGAGCAGGCGCTTAAATATCCTGGCCAGCTTTCAGGTGGTCAGCAGCAACGAGTAGCGATTGCCCGTTCCTTGTGCATGAATCCAAAAGTTATGCTGTTTGATGAGCCAACCTCTGCGCTTGATCCTGAAATGATCAAAGAAGTACTCGATACCATGATAGAGCTCGCTCAGGAAGGTATGACCATGATTTGCGTAACTCACGAGATGGGTTTTGCCAAAACTGTAGCGAATCGTGTGATTTTTATGGATGAAGGGCAAATTATTGAGCAGAACGAGCCTGAAAGGTTTTTCAATAATCCTCAGAATGAGCGCACTAAATTGTTCTTAAGCCAGATTTTGAATCACTAAGGCGCCGGCTAAAAACACACAATTAACAGGTTGGTCGCTGTTTATCTGCACCAGCATGGCTGTTAGGTAGCTGCAGAGCTTATGGGTGCCCCGCTAAGTGGGGGCTGACCACTGCCGCTCAGTCTGGCTGCAACTATCTATTTCTCCGTCAATTACTTACCCACTAATATCGTCTATGTTGTTGACAGGCGAATAGAAACGTTCCATAATTATCGGCTTGCCTGATGGAGGGATTCCCGAGCGGTCAAAGGGGGCAGACTGTAAATCTGCTGGCTCAGCCTTCGGAGGTTCGAATCCTCCTCCCTCCACCATCAGTGCAAAGTGCCAGATCGTGCATTGGCAGCGTTAAATGCAGTAAAAGCAAATAGTTATCAAGATTTTGCTGTTTGGTATTTCTGGTCAGTTATGCAGCGCGGGTGTAGTTCAATGGTAGAACCTCAGCCTTCCAAGCTGATGACGAGGGTTCGAATCCCTTCACCCGCTCCAGAAATTCAAACGGCAGGCGTTAATGTGCTCATATAGCTCAGTCGGTAGAGCACTTCCTTGGTAAGGAAGAGGTCACCGGTTCAA
>CAZCKD010000080.1:4962-14785 GCA_964498925.1 uncultured Granulosicoccaceae bacterium | reverse complement strand
GGCCCCCAACCCTCATAAGAAGAATGACTAGCCATTAACGGCAATTCAATCGGTCGTTTCTCGCGCGCGGAGGCGTAAACTGCGCTGACAAACTCTAACGATTGACGACCGTCAAGCAGAGTGACTTCTGAGCCGGTTTGTCCATCCAGTGCATCGGCTATTGCTGTAAATAAACCAACGTAACTTGATGGTGGAAGTTCGACATCGGCAAGCGCGTCATCGATAGCTTGTTGTTCGAAGGGTTCTCGAGCCGTAAACGTCCACTCTCCGTCGGCTGGAGCATAGGGACTCAAGCCGCTTTCTGCCGTGAGTCCTTCGAAGCAAAAGCGTAGTCGAGATGTATCGTCTGCTGCACCAAGCGTAATTGAGCTTGTTACCAGAGCGCCGTTTTTCATGCGTAGGGAAATGGCTGCACAATCTTCTACTTCAATGTCATTGACTCGGGTTGCCAACTCGGCATACACCGAGGCGACAGGGCCGAACACGAAACTCAGCCAATCATGCATATGAATAGCATGGTTTAACACTGCACCACCTTGTTCTCCGGCCCATGTGCCTCGCCACTCTGGTTCGTAGTAGGCTGCCCCTCGGTTCCAGTGAGTTTCAAGTGTGCCGGTGAAAGCTTTTCCCGCCAAACCTGTATCAATTAACTTACGCATTTGCAGCCCGCCTAGTCCATAGCGATACTGAAATACCGGGAAAATTGATTGTCCGGTTTCTTTCGCCAAAGCTATCAGTGCATCCGCGTCTTTGACGCTAGATACTAGAGGCTTTTCACAAATGACGGATTTTCCAGCCTTTAGAGCACGTTCACAATATTCATAATGCAGGTGAGGAGGCAGGCAGACATCGACAAGATCAATCGCAGCGTCTGCAAGAACGCTATCGTATGAGTCTGTATAAGCGATATCAGTTGAGCTACCGATAACCTCTACAGCGCGCGCCTTATCCAGATCGCAAAGTGTGCTGACCTGGAAGCGTTCTGTGAGTTGTTGGTAGGCTTCAAGATGTTCTCGCCCAATCCCTGCACCTACGATGGCAACTTGTCGTATTTTGCTCATTACGCTGCTGATTCCGCTTGTTGTTGGGCAATAAGTGCGAGTTCCATTGTCCTGAACGTATGCTCTTGTGTTACCGCGGTTTCGGTCCGATTTTTTATGTCTTCGATGAGCCGTGGCGAATACGTTAACTCAACATCGTTACAATCGATGTGCTCTACCGTATCTTTATTGGCTAGATACAAGTGGTTGCCGGAATTCTCCCTGGCAACATCGATATATTTACGAATCTCAATATAACCGTGCTCCCCAAGTATCAACAATCGACCATCACCCCAAACCGGTAGTGCATCGGGTGTAAACCAATCCACGCGTATGTAGCCGTGTCCACCGTCGCCCTTCAAGACAATTTCACCGAAGTCCTGAAAACCTGGATGTTCCGGGCGAGTAGTATTTTCAACAAGAGAATGAGAGACGGTGACATCGGTCGAGCCAGTAAAAAATAAAAACTGATCAATTTGGTGAGATCCGATATCGCAAAGAATGCCACCGAAACGATCCTTCTCATAAAACCAAGAGGGTCTTTGGTGTAAGCCTTGTTGATGTGGCCCTGTTCCCATGGTTTGAATGACTCTGCCAATGGCTCCTTGTGCGACGAGCTCCTCAGCCTTAACAACCGCAGGTACTTCAAATCTTTCTGAGAAATTAACTGTCCAGATTCTACCGGTACGTGCAACGCATTCGCGAATGGCTTCCAGTTGTTCCATGCTGGTACAACCCGGCTTATCTACCATGACATCTTTACCAGCTTCCATTGCCGCAATAGCAAGCGCGGCTCGATCACCTGGAATAGCAGATACCAAAATCATATCGATGTCGGGATCTTCAAGAATGCTGGCCTTATCCTCTGTACGCGTAAGGGATGGGAAGGCCTCTATAAATCCGGCGTCGTTGTCGGTCGGAATGTCGCTCCACCAATGCTCACATTGGCAGCCGTGTTTAAGCATGTTGGCCAGCATGCCAAAAATGTGGGCGTGGTCAATGCCTAATACGCCAAGCTTTACCCCGTTGCTCACGGTGTTTCTCCAATATATAGGTAGTCGTTATTGTGTTTACGAATCAAGCTTCTGTGTTGAAGCTACTGTCACTCGTTGTCCTTCTTTTCCTGATTTTTCAAGTGCGCTGATTAGGGCGTGAACACCTAATGCAGAACGGGCAGGGGCGAGTAGATCAGTGCCCTCCTGTAATGCGCTTCTAAAATTCTCAATCATGAAACGATGCCAGTCCGAGGTGAAGGCCATAGGATCAGCACCTGCACCGGTGCTGGCTTCTTCACCAATAGTTTCAGACGGCGCGTTGTGCCAATCTAGAATCAACAGACTGGATTTTAAGGTAGCACTCACGTTTTCATAGTGAAGAATGATTTCTTCGGTTCGTCCCGGGTAGCTTGCCGTTGATCCTAAAACAGAACCCACAGCACCGTTAGTAAAACGTAGGCCAGCAGAGATGAAATCCTCAGCTTCCATTTCATGGAATCCAGTGGTCGCGGTTAGGGCAACAACATCTTCAACGGGTCCTGTGAATTGCAATGCAAGGTCTAGCGTGTGAATGGCTTGACTGATCATGACACCACCACCGTCCCGTGCATAAGTACCTCGGCCGGGTTGGTCGTAGTAGCTCTGCTCGCGCCACCACGGAACGCTGATCTCGACTGCGCGCAATGCTCCTGTTTTACCGCTGCTAACGATTTGTTGAAGCGCTTGCGCAGACGGCCGCGCACGGTGTTGCAGCATGATGCCAAGTGGGACATCGGAAGCTTCGCAGATTTCGCACAGTTCAGTGGCAGCAGCCAGGGTGCGCTCTATGGGCTTTTCCATCAATACCGGTTTGCCAGCCTTGGCGAACAGATCGATAAATTCTTTACGTGTATCCGGTGGCGTGGTCAGCAACACAAAATCGACAGAATCATCTGCAGCGATGTCTTCGGCATTGTCATAGATGATGGGCTTTGCTCGATCAGTATCGGCAAAGTGTTTCTCTATAAAATTCGCGGCACTTTCAGGGCGTGAGCTTAAAACACCGACAAGCTCAGCGTCATCACCCATGTTGTTCAATGCATCGACGTACGTGCCACTGACCATGCCAAGGCCTACTAAGGCGATTTTACTGGTGTCCTTTACGCTCATGCGGGTTTTCCTGTCATGCTGCTTTACGTGCTCTAAAATCTCCCATTTAAAATAAGGGAGTCCGCACTTCAGGTACTTATGCCTAACGCGAAACACTTTGCTAGGCGGTTTTGTATCCTGAACAGTTATGGCCGGTTTGCTAAAGCTAGGCCAATGAGCCTATTGTACAGCGAGACTCTCTCGCTTCTTGATTGGACGGTGGAAAACCCTACGGGGCTATTTACCGCTGGATTCGAAATTCACCTGAATGGGAAGATTTTAAGCTTTTCCGAAGCTTCAGTTTATGTCGATGGTGTTCCTCGTGACAACAGATACTGCTTGAAAAAATTTTCTTCATAGGAGAAACGACTTAAGTATGACAACGGCGCTGTCAACGAACACCGTCCTTAAGCGCATCTGCGATAGCAGTTCCACATGCTGTTGTATCTGCATTTCCACCTAAATCCGCCGTACGCAGATCTTTATTCGCCAACACAACTTCTATCGCAGAAACAATGGCCTTAGCCGCATCCTGATGACCCAGGTGTTCCAGCATCATCGCTCCCGCCCAGATTTGACCCACCGGGTTGGCGATGTTTTTACCCGCAATATCCGGAGCCGATCCGTGCACCGGTTCAAACAAGGATGGGAAGTGACCGTCCGGGTTGATATTGCCCGAGGGTGCGATACCAATGGTGCCGGTACAGGCGGGGCCAAGGTCAGAAAGAATATCACCAAATAGATTTGATGCGACAACCACATCGAACCAATCCGGATTTAATACGAAGTGGGCAGTTAATATGTCGATGTGATATTTGTCGACTTTGATGTTTGCGTAGTTCTCCGCCATAGCTTCAACGCGCTCATCCCAGTAAGGCATCGTGATGGCGATCCCATTGGACTTGGTTGCAGAGGTAAGGTGTTTACCGCGCTTGTCTGCGAGTTCAAACGCGAACTTTAATATCCTGTCGACACCGTGTCGGCTCATGACGGTTTCCTGAACCACCACTTCACGTTCCGTATTCGAAAACATGCGCCCACCGATGGCGGAATACTCGCCTTCAGTGTTTTCGCGAACGATCATCATGTCGATATCACCCGGCCCACGACCCACCAACGGTGAGGGGACACCCGGCATGGAACGAGCGGGTCTTAAGTTAACGTATTGATCAAACTCTCGACGAAACTTTATAAGCGATTGCCACAAGGATATATGGTCAGGCACAACATCAGGCCAACCGACGGCGCCGAAAAAAATGGCATCCGATGAATCCAGTTGATCTTTCCAATCATCCGGCATCATTTGACCGTGTTCGGTGTAATACTCAGCGCTTGAAAATCCGTGGTGAGTAAACTTCAAACCGATTTCAAACAGCTCTGCCGCCGTTTCCAGAATTCGCAAACCTTCAGGTACAACCTCTTTACCGATTCCGTCGCCGGGTATAACTGCAATATCGAAGGTATTGGACTTCATGGTTAAAACAAGTGGGCTGAGGCTGCATCAAAACGGAAACGCGTTTGATCTCCAACAGCAACGTTCACTTTTTCAGGTGATGCGAATCGGAAGGGTGTTCCCTGATCTGTTTTAAGTTCTAGTACAGACTCTGTTCCCAATTGCTCAACAAGCGTTACTGTGCCTTTTAACGGACCATTGTCGTCAAGGATCATATGTTGAGGTCGAATACCCAACTTAATGTTTGATCCGTCGCTCTTCGAAGTTGATACCAATCGGACAGAACCAATATCCAGCCCCTCTCCAACAAAATGGCCTTGTTCGCCTGTAGCGTTCGAAAGCACACCTTCAAAGAAATTCATTTTTGGTGAACCTAAGAAACCGGCAACAAACTCATTGGCTGGTTTTTCGAAAAGATCCATGGGTGCGCCCACTTGCATGACTTCACCGTCCTTAAGCACGACGATTTTATCGGCCAGGGTCATAGCTTCAACCTGATCATGGGTGACGTATATGGTTGTTGCATCCAACTGACGATGAAGTTTTGCAATCTCTACGCGGGTATCGTGACGAAGCGCAGCATCTAGATTGGATAGGGGTTCATCAAACAGAAAAACATCAGGGTTACGCACAATGGCACGACCGATAGCCACGCGTTGACGCTGCCCACCGGAGAGTGCGGCAGGGCGGCGGTCTAGCAGATGTTCCATTTGTAGGATTTTTGCAGCTGCTTCTACGCGTTCGCGAATTTCCTTTTTGCTTTTACCTTCTAAGTCTAGGGAGAATGCCATGTTATGGAACACGGTCATGTGAGGGTAGAGCGCATACGATTGAAACACCATCGCGATGCCGCGTTTCGATGGAGGTAGATCCGTTACTGTGCGATCGGCAATATGGATGTCTCCACTGGATAAGGTTTCCAACCCGGAGATCAATCGCAGTAGCGTAGATTTGCCGCAACCTGAAGGGCCAACGAACACGACGAATTCGCCATTGTTGATTTGCAAATCGACGTCACGGATAACATCGACCTTACCAAAGGACTTGTTAACCCCTTTTAATACGACTTCGGCCATCTAAATTTCCTCAAACGTCGCTTTGAGCGATTCAAAATCGAACTGGCAACGAAGCGTCTGCGTCGGTGATATTCGATCAAATACAATTTGCGTGGCACTGCCTGTAATCGGGCTCATGGTGTTTGCACTCATGATGGCAGCTTGTTGTTTTCGCCATTTTAAAAACTCTGCATACGCGTTGTAGATAGAGTCTTTATTGGCAGCTTCGTCCAATGCTGCTCGAGACAAATGCTGTTCAGATATAGGCAGCCAGGTGCTGTTTGCCTTAGAAAAATCACCATTGGGTGCATCGCCTTTCCAGACCATGGGCGTACGACAGGTGTCTCTTCCTAAAAATGTAGGTGCGAACTCGATACCCCAGGGATCTTGCATCTGTTCCACCGGAATATCTCTGACATCTTGAAGCGCCAGTTCTTCACCTTGATAAATGCAGGTGGAGCCGATTAGGCAGGATTCGAGTTGCAACAGTAATAGTTGCAGAGCCTGTTGTTGATCGGCCTGCAAACCCAGCGGCTCTAACTGGCGCGTAGCGCTCCGGGGTACATCGTGGTTAGAAAACGCGAAGCTTAAACGGCCGGTGCCGTTGAAAGCTTCGATAGCATCGGTAATTGCCTTTTTCAAACCCGCTACATCATGTCCACCCCATTCCAATAAGTTGAAGTTATAGGTGGCATGTAAACGCCCGGGGGCTGTAAATGTCTGGCTGGCTTTTATTGGGTCATCGCCATGTAGCTCGCCCATTAAAAAGCGCTCGTCATAGCTGTCGGCAATAGATCTGAACGACTCACTAAAAGACTGTATGGCCGGTTGGTTTAACTGAGCGCTATCGTGCAGCTGTCTGAAAAAAGGTTGTTGCTGCTGTGGCATTTTTCCTGGAACAAAATCAGGATTAGCCAGATTGTTTTTATAAGGTGCGCTGTCCGCATTGATGGTATGCACGGCATCGATACGAAAGCCATCGACACCGCGATCAAACCAGAAACGAGCGATGTCTTGATACGCATCGCGCACCGCCGGATTGGCGTGATTTAAATTAGGCTGACTGGTGAGAAAGTTATGCAGGTAATACTGCTGTCGCTGCGGTTCCCACGTCCATGCCGGACCTCCGAAAAAAGAGAGCCAGTTAGTGGGAGGGCTACCATCGGGCATCGGATCAACCCAGTGAAACCAGTCGGCCTTGTCGTTATCGCGTGACTGTCTACTTTCAACAAACCATGCATGCTGATCAGAACAATGCGCAGGAACGATATCCACCATTATTTTCAAACCAAGACCATGGGCCTTAGCAAGCAACTCATCGAAATCGTCCAACGTTCCATATTCAGGATTGATGTCGCAGTAGTCTGAAACGTCATAACCAAAATCCTTTTGCGGACTTTTAAAAAACGGGCTGATCCATACAGCGTCAACGCCAAGATTCGCGATGTACGGGAGTCTGGACGTGATGCCAGGTAGGTCACCAATCCCGTCATCGTTTGAGTCTTGATAGGAGCGCGGATAAATCTGATAGATAACCGCTGTTTCCCACCAACTTAGCGCGTTGTTGGCCGCTGAGTCAGCACTACCGGTGCTAGCGTTTGAGGTGTTATTGGTCATCGCATTATCCGCCCTTAACGGAGCCTGCTAACAGCCCGCGTATAAAGTAGCGTTGCATGGATAGGAAGACGATGACCGGCACAATAATAGAGATAACCGCAGACGCATTGAGTAAATGCAGCTGATCTTTAAATGTGCCTAATTGTTTTTGCAAACGAATAGGGAATACAAGATCGGCAGAATCCGCCGGGCCAATATAGAGCGCAACAATAAGATCGTTCCAAACCCACAGGAATTGAAAAATACTGAAGGACGCTAAGGCCGGCACTGACAAAGGAATAATCAGGCGCGTGAATATTTGCAGATGGCTTGCACCATCGATACGAGCGCTTTCCAACAATTCTTTAGGTAAACCTACGATGTAGTTTCGTAGTAGGTAGATCGCTAAAGGCAGACCGAACGCCGTATGGGTAACCCACAAGCTTGCAAAGGATTTGGAAGCAACCTGGCAGGATTTTGTTGCCTCGCAATCAGTCATCCATGCATTGAGCGAAGTAGCCCAGGATGCAATGCCGCTAAACCCCTGCAATACCGGTAGAAACGCCAATTGTGTTGGCACTACCATCAGCGAGACCACGACGATAAACAGCCAGTCACGTCCGGGGAAGCGCATCCATGCAAACGCATAAGCTGCAAATGCGGCTATGGTGATGGGTATGATGGTGGCCGGTATTGTGACGATAAAAGAGGAGATAAGGGCGTTGGGCACGTTCTTGTTTTCAAACAACACCTCAACGTATGCGTCGGTACCGAACACCGGATCCTGATTGATGAACGTATCGAGGTTTTTGGGTTTGGGAGCGGTGGCCTCAGGAAAGCTCCACATAAAATCGCCGTTGGATTGAAAAACGAAATCGCCTCCGCGCACATCCATCACGTCACCGGCGAAAATCAGTTTTCGAAGTAATACGGTTTTTCCTTCGTTTTCAGGATCGGGAACGCGACCCTTAAACAATATTGATTCAATGGAGCCATCAACTTCATAGCTGTCGCGCTCGCTATTGAGTCGTTCAAAGATGTTGCCGGACATCGTAACGAAAGGGTCGGTCTGGTCGCGATCGTGAGTGCTAAAGCGGTGACCCAATTCGGTAGGCGTAAAAGCAGTCCAGAACCCTGAGGTTTTAGACGCAGTTTCCGATCGCAAGGATGTCGTGACTAATGCGACAAAGGGCACGACCCAGATGAAAACGATCAGTGCCAGCAGTACATGTTTAAGTGTGCGAGACATAGCTAATTAATGTCCGAGTTCTTTTTGCTCGCGCCGAAGACGCCTAGCATTAAAAATCATATTGGGTATTACCGTCACCATCAACATGACAGCAATTGCTGCAAACAGATTTTCGACGTTATCACCGCCAACCGACCAGTTATTACGCGCGTTCTCCATCATGGTGGCCAAGAGCAGCTTGTCATCATCATTGGCCGAGAGGGCGTAGGGTATGTCGAACATCTTCAGCACCAATATGACCAAGGTGGTCCACACGACTACAACCGTTGAATAGATTTGCGGCAGCTTGATGCGGAAGAACATTTGAATGGGGTTGGCACCGTCGATCTTTGCAGCTTCGATGGTGTCTTCAGGAACACCTCGGAGTGCAGCCGAGAAGATAACCATGGCGAAGCCTGTTTGAACCCATACAAGAATCCACATTAAAAAGAAATTTCCCCAGAATTTCAGACTGTACAAGGGTTCGTTGTACGCAGCGGTGTGACCGAGAACGGCTTTTAGTAGACCGATTTGATAGGACGGGGTGAGGCCATTAATGGCTTCTTGCGGTTGAATACCACCGCCGGCAAATATATTACGCCAGATAACGGCAGCTCCTACAAAAGAGATAGCCATAGGAACGAAAATGAGAGTCTTAGCAACGATGCCCCAGCGGGTAGAGTCGGCCAATACGGCGATAAGTAAGCCTAGAGAGATACAAACAGTTGGTACCAAAACCAACCACATGACACTATTTCTCATCGCATACCGAAACTGTGTGTAGCCGAGAGAGCTTGGGTCCCAGATAAAGGCGTAGTTGCGTACCGTTCTTGTGCCGTCAGCTTCCTGAAATGACAGGCTCAACGTCGAGAACGCTGGTATAAACAGAAAAAGTAGCAACAGGACTAATGCTGGCCCGACAAAAATCCACGGTTGAATGGCTTCGAGAATGCTGGTTTCGCGACCCGATGAGCCTTTAGCGGAATATCTCGCCAGACCCTGATTCAGCCAATTACTGAACCAGAAATATAAAAAAGAAAGGCCAAGGGCTATGGCAATAGAGCGAATGGCAAAGCCGATTTTGGCAAATCGCTCTTGAGTGTCTAAAGCAGAGAAGGACCAATTGTTGGTCTCGTGCAGCCAGCTGCCGAGCTGGGTCATCCAGTCATCGAGTGGCGAGGTGATGACGTAAGCCAGGATACCTGTGATCGGCAAAACAATGATGATAGTGAGGGCAATCGCCAAACTATTACCGGCAATGATCGGCCGAATAGAGCTCATGATAAATCCTAAGCTTGAAAAGAGAAAAAGGCGCGCGATTGTTTTAC
>CAZCKD010000080.1:0-4952 GCA_964498925.1 uncultured Granulosicoccaceae bacterium | reverse complement strand
ACATCGCGCGCCTTTGGTGCACAGAGACTCTATAAATAATTAGAGTCTCCCTGCGCAGTAAAAACGCAGGTCTTCAGAGCCTTTACTTAATGGCATCCCATGCTGACTGAATGTTGTCAGCAGTTGTCTTAGCGTCTTGACCGTTAGCGAAAGCTGTCATTTCCGACCAGAAAGCGCCGGCACCGATAGCACCAGGCATCAGATCAGATGCATCAAAACGGAAAGTAGTTGCATTTGAAAGGATTTCGCCTTGCTTTCGTAGAGCAGGAGTTGCGTAGGCACCTAGGTCTGCGCCTTTGTGTGCAGTCAGGAATGTACCTTGTTGCATCCAAGCTTCGTGAGCAGACGCTTCTTTCATGAACTCAAAGAAAGCACGTGTAGCAGGGCTGTCTTTTGTCATCGTCCAAAGTGTGCCAGCACCTAATACAGGGTTACCCAGATCTGCTGCTTCGTAAGGAGGGAAGTAGAAGAAATCTGCGCTGCCATCCTTCACTTCTTCGCCTTTTTCAGGGAAGAAAGCAGGGATGAATGAAGCTTGACGATGCATCATGCAAGATGCTGGGCTAGAGAACAGACCCTTTGGCGCATCACCGAAGAACGTTGTTGCTACAGAAGAAGCACCACCAGCAACGTAATCGTCGTTACGAGAGAACTGGCCATAAACTTCCATAGCATTCAGAACTTCAGGGCTGTTGAATGGCAGGTCGTTAGAAACCCAACGATCGTAGTTTTCAGGAGTCGTTGTGCGAAGCATCAAGTCTTCCATCCAATCAGTAGCAGTCCAACCTGTTGCGTTACCAGATTCAACACCGATACACCATGGCGTGTTTCCGTCAGCAACCATTTGGTCGGACAGTTCGATTAGGCCTTCCATTGTTGATGGGATTTCGTAGCCGTTGTCTTCGAACTGCTCAGGTGAGTACCAAACCAGAGATTTCAGATCCATTTTGAACGGGAAGCCATAGAAGCTTTCGTTTCCTTCAGCATCTGCGTATGTGCCCAGAGCAACCCAAGAAGGACCAGCACCGTAGTTTTCAGCCATCCAATCAGCTGATTCCTGGCCAAGAGGTGTTAGGTGACCTTCTTTAGCCATATCGCCTGCTAAACCCGGTTGTGGGAAAATAGCGATATTAGGAGCATTGTTGGATCGAAGATCAGCAACGATCAGCGCTGCGAAATCACGAGAGCCGGAATACTTAACAACAGCACCAGTCGCGGCTTCGAAGCAGCTGGCAGTATTCGTCAGCATTTCTTCATCTTTACCTTCCATGGAACCCATGATGGTAATAGTTTCGCCTTCGAAGTTGCCCAGATCACCGAGCGTAGATGGCGTTTCGCAAACATCTGCAGCAGCGTTTGACGCTAATGCAAAGACGCCCAAGAATAGGGAAGTCTGTAAAAGTCTAAGTTTCATATATGTATTTCCTCCAAGATATTAAAGTACGGATCAGAGGATAAACACCCTCAAGTCTTTTAGCAACGCACATAGTCCGTGATTTCTTGGGTTTCGGGGTGATTTTTACGGAGCAATCACTCACGAGCTGAAATCTGTTCACTAACTTTTGTTTAGTTTTAACCGGGGTCGGACCATGGAGGCCAAATGATGCATTTTATTGCTTCAAAAACTCGCATCCGCAATCCATAGATGCACCCGGCTTTTTAAGTGGCCCGATAATGGCGGATTGACCACTCGCTCCGAAGCTTGTTATCTTGACTCTACGAACTGACATACCAGACGAGCGGTTGTACGGCTTGTCTTATTCATTAAATGCTCAGGCCTATCAGCATTCCACTCCTTTTGCTAAAACATCGCCGCTGCCCGATGTGCGTTGGGTTTCACTAGCGACACCTAACGTTTGAAATAATTTGAGTCAGTCAAACACGCCGTCCTCAGTTGAGATATTCAATATGGCCTGGCCCATGGCGATGCGGGCCGTCATGATGTTCTCACTCGTCATCATTGACTTGTACTTGGTGTCTTCGCTGGGTGAAGAGGCCGTGGCATCCATTGGCATCGCGACAGTCATTTCAGGCATGGTCATGGGCACCACCATGGCATTTTCAAATGCCATGCAGATAAAAGTTGCTCAGGCCTATGGGGGTGGGGATCCTCTTGAGCTTAAAACAGCGTTCTATTGCGGATTGATCATCAACGTAACGCTAGTGCTGCTGGGCATAGGGTTGATTTTGATGGGTGGTGAAAAACTGCTCAATATGATGGCGCATACCCCAGCTGTCGCGGTCGGTGCCACTAGCTATCTGTACGTTTTTATTGGGGTGCTATTGGCTGAAGCACTCAGTGGTGCATTTACCAGCTTCTTTAACGGCTGCGGAAAAACGAAAATGGCGTTTTTCAGTTTTTTGATTTCCGCGCCGGTCAATATTGTATCCAGCATTGTATTGATATTCGGCCTTTACGGTTTTCCTGAGCTTGGACTCGTCGGGGCGGCTTGGGGGACCTTTTTCGGTGCGCTGCTTAGGTTTTTGTTTTTACTCCTCATGTACTGTCGATTGACGCAAGCGTCGGTCCGTCATCAAGGTTGGTTACACGGTGGGCTAAAACCAGCAACTATTAAACAATTCCATTTCTCCTGGCCGATAGCGGCGACCTTTGTCAGCATGACGTTTGCGAATCAAGCATGCATGGCCATTTATTCCAATCTGAATGTTTTTCAGTTCGCTGCCATCACACTGATAATGCCTTGGATTCGCATAGCCGGTCAGCTGAGTTATACCTGGACGCAAGCCACCGGAATACTCATCGCACAAATGCTGGGAAAATCGTTGTCAACGGCAGACCTCGATGAATTTCTCAGTAGGGCATGGCGTGGCGCTTTCATGGCAGCCGCCGTTGTTGCATTTGTCTATGCCGTAATTATTTTTGCGACCCGGTGGATCTACGCCGATTTAGCGGAAGAAACGCGAGCAGCACTTTTAAGTTTTCTGCCTGTACTTCTTATACTGCCTTTTCCGCGTGTATCCAACGCTATCTGTGGCAACGTGCTGCGCGCATCAGGTGACACGAAGTCGTCAATGAATATCAGCATGACAGCCAACTGGTTGTTCATGGTGCCGTTTACAGCACTTTTTATTTTGGTATTTGATTTATCAGTGACGTGGGTGTTTACGCTCTTCTTATTCGAAGAGTTCGTGAAATTTCCGTTATTCCATCGGCGTGTTTGGAGTAAGGAGTGGCAGAGTTTTAAGCGTTGACCATCACGCCAAAGACATCAATCAATGGCAACTACCCGCTACTAGCTACATGTACTATTACCTTGGGCGTTGGACTATGTGAAGTATAATTGTGACTGAAAAAGACTGTGATGTTGTGATCATTGGTGCAGGTATTGTCGGCATTGCCTGCGCCTATTATTTAAAGCAGATGGATTCTTCCTCCAAAATCCTATTGCTCGATTCCGGTTTACCCATGGAGATGACATCAGCCCATTCCGGTGAAAATTACAGGAACTGGTGGCCTCACCCGACCATGAGTCAGTTCACGGACAGAAGTATTGAGCTGATGGAGGCGATATCAACGGCGACTGACGATCGAATTAATTTGACTCGCCGAGGGTATGTCCTTGCAACGCGTAAAGAAGATTCGAAACAATTACTGAGCGAGTTGTATCAAGGATACGCAAAGTCACCAGAAGGAACTATCCGAATCCATGATAGTGAAACGGCCACCAGTTACCACAATGCATCCTTGACCAAAAAATGGCAGGATTCACCAGTGGGTGTGGATGTTATAACCAATGAATCATTAATAAAACGTCTTTTTCCTAGCTACGACAAATCGTTGAAAACTGTCGTCCATGTAAGACGTGCCGGTTCTGTCGATAGTCAGCAGATGGGGCAGTTTATGCTCGAGCGTTTTAAAGCAGCCGGAGGAGAATTACTCCCTGCTCACGTTGAGAGTATTTCGCTTTCAGAAAACGGATTCGAAGTAACTAGTCAGGATAAAAGTTTTAGAATCAAGACGACTAAGCTTGTTAACGCCGCCGGGCCCTATGTTAATGAAATCGCTCACTTGCTCAATATTGACTTGCCTGTAACCCATACACTGCAACAAAAAATAGCTTTTGAGGACACTGCTAAAGCTATCCCGCGAGCGCTACCGTTTACGATCGATCTAGATGAACAGCTTATTGATTGGAGTGCTGATGAGCGAGCGGCTATTGCTGATGATTCTACTTACGGCCGGTATACCGAACTCATGCCGGGCTCAATTCATTGCAGACCTGACGGTGGGGATCGTGGCAATTGGGTAAAGCTCGGATGGGCGTTTAATAACGCGTCATCAACACCAGTACCCGAGCCTGTGCTTAATGATTTCTTCCCGGAAATTGTTGTTAGAGGGGCTGCTCGTTTGAACCCAGCTTTAAAGCTTTATTGCGATTCTTTACCTCGACGTCGAAGGCACTACGGTGGGTACTATTCAATGACCGCGGAAAATTGGCCGCTAATCGGGCCTATGGGTGTCGAAGGAAGCTTTATAGCTGGCGCAATGTCGGGGTTTGGCACTATGGCAGCCTGTGCTGCAGGGGAACTGTGCGCTCAATGGGTCTTGGACAAAGAACGGCCGGAATTTGCAGCGGACCTGTCGTTAGAGAGATATGAGAATGCACAACTAATGACACAGTTACATGCGCTTTCGAGTAGAGGGGTTTTATAACGACGCGTTAGACCGTTTTATGCAGCAACGATTAGCTTTAAGCCAGTCAACGGTTTATCGATAAAGAATACTAATCGGAAATTTTACTAAGACGCAAACGCGTGTTGGACGCCAACTTCTGCAAGCGCAACCATTGGCAGCTGCTGGATTTCGACAAGGCTATGCCATGCACACAGATCAGTACTGCCATCTGTCTCATACTGTAAATCCCCTGAGAGATAATCAACGCTATATATGATGCGAATACTGTGCATCGGTGACCAGCCGGGCATGCTGT
>CAZCKD010000079.1:0-14838 GCA_964498925.1 uncultured Granulosicoccaceae bacterium | reverse complement strand
ACTCACGGCATCACCCATTCACCGATTCACAGCTTAACTCACTAACTCACCGCTTAACCGAATCACTCAGGCGAAGCCGTTCGAATACTCTCTTCTAGCTCGTCTATTTCAGTCTTCAACTCAGCCAGTTCTTCAGAGCGCTCATCATAAAGCGCATTCATTTTCGCAAGTCGCTTCTCCGGCGTGATACGAAGAATACGATTCACGAAACCCAGCAGCATCAAAGCGCGCATGGACTTCATTAATAAACCGCGCACTCTAAAGACGCGCCCCATCTTCGCAAGCTTTTGTACTTTGGCTAATCGGGCCAGACGTAAAACGCGGATGGATCTTAAAAACGACACCAGCGGTAACAAGATAATGGCTAAGTCAATCCAGTTCTTTTTGATATAAGCCAGGCGTTTGTCTGTAGCACTGAACATAATGAGAAATTCGATCGTGAATGCACACCAGATAAATCCGGTGCAGGCATGCAGAAGCAGCTGTAACCATTCATGCCGATCAACCCACTGATGCAAACCGAATTCGATCAGCAATACCGGAAGAATCAGCATGGCAATAATCAGCATCGGTTTGCCGAAGACTCGCTCTAATCGCCCTTTCAAATATTTACCCGGAAGGCACCAGCCCCAGACCGGCAACCATATTTTCCCGGCGTGAGCGGCGGAGGGTGCCGCTAGCCTCAGTGGTGGGACAACACAGGCAAAGAGTCGAAAAAAACCGCCAAGTTTGATTGGCGAGCGCTGACCTCTAAAACGAAATGAATAGGCATATTCCAACCAGAAAAGTGGAAACAAAAGCAGCAATGCAAGCACTGTTTTGCGAGCCCAGGGGTCAGCTTTAGCCACCAGTGCATTTTGTTGCACCAGCGCGGCGACTGCCCCGCTATCGGTTGCCTCAATGAGCGCCTCTTCAGATTCAAAGCTCCCCACGACACTCAGTTCTGCCACCCGCGGTATGTCCAATGACAAAACGATGAGCGTTGCCAAGAGCACAACCACCAAAATTGACAGACCAAACATAAGGGGCGCAAGACGCGTGGCTTTGTCTTGATGCTCGGTAAGAGGAGTCATAACGTTAACGTATCGGAAACCGTCACCATGATACATCGTGCTGCCCTCTGGCGGGCTGACCGGCAACGATCCGGGGCTGACAAATACAAGCGCCCGCAGTATCTGTTTCGATGGTCGAATCGACTCCATCAAGTCCATCAGCGACAGTATATTTCGCTCTTAGGGGTTCCTATTGGTATAGTTGTGGCGATATTGATTGAGGACGAGGTTTTTTCGTATGGGCATTGACACGCCAGCAGGACATTTTTACCTGGGATCAGATTCTGACAATGAGCAACCGCTGTTTTTAGAAGCGTCTGATCTGACGACTCACGGCGTTATTGTGGGTATGACAGGTTCGGGTAAAACCGGCCTGGGCATCGTGCTGCTTGAAGAGGCTCTCCAATCGGGTGTGCCAGCCTTGATAATTGATCCCAAGGGAGACATGGGCAACTTGATGCTGACGTTTCCCAACCTGCTGCCCACTGATTTCATGCCGTGGATGAGCGAATCCGAAGCCGGCGGTGATGCAGCCCAAGCTGCGTTCGACAAAGCAACGCTCTGGAAAAACGGACTAGAGCGTTCGGGAATTGACAGCAGCCGTATCCAGGCCCTACGGGACACGGCCGACTTCTCTATTTACACCCCCGGCTCAACCTCGGGAATACCACTCAATGTCATCGGTTCCTTGAATGCACCTGCGGCTGGCACGGACGCAGAAATCATGCAGGATGAAATCGAGGGTTTTGCATCCTCGCTGCTAGCACTGGTGGGCATCAATGCCGACCCATTGAGCAGCCGGGAACACATCCTGCTCTCCAACATCATTAACTTTTACTGGTCGCAAGGTAAAGATCTTGATCTAGGCATGCTGATTGGTTTGGTTCAGCAACCGCCCATGCGCAAACTGGGCGTTATCGATTTAGATACTTTTTTCCCACCGGCAGATCGCGTAAAACTGGCGATGAAGCTTAACGGTTTGGCTGCCTCTCCGTCTTTTGCGAGTTGGAGCGAAGGGCCGGAGCTGGACATTCAGAAACTGCTTTACGGCGACGGTAGCAAACCTCAAGCGGCCATCATGTCGCTAGGACACTTAAGCGAAGAAGAACGTCAGTTCGTCGTCACATTGTTGTTGTCCAAGATGGTCACTTGGATGCGCCAGCAACCAGGTACAAGCGATCTTCGTGCGCTGATTTATATGGATGAAGTGTTCGGGTATGTGCCTCCCGTTCAATCTCCGCCATCGAAAAAACCCATACTGACCATCCTCAAACAGGCACGTGCTTTCGGTGTCGGACTTGTTCTTTCGACGCAAAACCCGGTCGACATCGATTACAAAGCTATCTCCAATGCCGGCACGTGGATGATTGGTCGACTGCAAACCGACAGGGACAAACAAAGACTCCTTGATGGTATGGGCGCGTCAGATGGCTCAGTCGATATTGGCAAAATCGGCGATACCATATCCGCGTTGGACAAACGTGAGTTTGTTCTTCACTCAACACGCTCTTCAAACCCGCGGAAATTTTCCACTCGCTGGGCAATGTCCTACCTCGCAGGTCCGTTGTCTCGCAGCCAGATCAGCCAGCTGACAACTGATGAAAAGAGACAAGCCGCTGCTACTGTCGTGCAATCTGCTCCTAACGCCGCCGGCGTGCAAAGCGCTACCGTCGCCCAGCCAGCCGCAGTTGCAACCCCTATGGCTGACAACGAAAGCGCTGTGGCGCCGCAAACAGCTGACACAATTCGTGTTCGCTACCTCGACCCCAGTGCACCGTATGCCAGGGAATTAGGCGCTGCTGCCGAAGGAAAACGGCTGGTCGCAGGCTTGGCCATTCGTGTGCATTTACTGTTCGATGACACAAAAGCCAAGTTACGGCACGATGCGGAATGGGAAGCGATCATTTCTCCATTGGATGGACCTGTCGATCCGGACGATGCGATCGTTGTCGACTACGATGACCGCGACCTGTTAAAGAAGGAACCTGAAAACGCCATCTACGTGCTACCCGATGCAAAGCTTAAAAACAAAACATATTTTTCGGCGGCTAAATCTGCTGTAAAAAATCACTTGTATCGAAACGAACAACTGGAGCTTTTTCACAATCCGGGGCTCAAAGTCTTTTCCAGAATTGGAGAGACCCGTGATGAATTTGAACAGCGTTGTCAGATTGTCGCTGACGAAAAAGCCGATGCAGATGCCAGCAAACTACGTGATGTGCTGACACGCAAAATAGATCGAATTAACGCGTCGATGGAAAAGGCGGAAGATAAGCTACGTGAAATTCAGTTTGATGCTGCAAGCCGTAAGAAAGATCAACGCAGCAGTCAGGTACTGGACATCGCTGGCGGCCTATTGGGTGGTTTGCTCGGAGGTCGTAGAAGCACCCGGTCAATCATCACCGGTGGCTTACGCCGAAGTCAAAGCAAAGGCCGCATGGTTGCCAAGGCAGAAGAGCGTTTAAAAACGGCTGAAAATCGCTACAACGATTTAATCGAGGATAAAGAAGCCCTCGAAGACGAGCTGAGCGAGGATCTGTACGAGATACAGGATGAGTGGGCAGCGAAAGCCACTGAGATTGAGGAAATGGTTGTCGGTTTGGAAAAAACAGACATCAATATTGATGAGGCAACGTTAGTCTGGATTCCTGTCAATTAAGTCGCTTTGTAGCCGCCGGGTTCAACTGGCGGCTACAACGATTCCTTCGCTCATCAAGTTTTCAATGTCAGCGTTAGAGAAACCTCTTTCGTCCAGCACCTCTCGAGAGTGCTCACCTAGTTCAGGCGGTTGACGAACAAGCCCTAAGCGAGTTCGCTCATCACCAAATTCTAAAGGCAGACCCGGCAGCGGAATTTGTCTGGGGTTTTCTTCTTGATCAATTCGAGCTTCTTCGCTTGCACCCCGGGCTGTCATCAAAGCAACTGACAGCAACCCACCCGGTGCCTGTAATTGCTCGTTAGTGACTAGGTCTTCCGGCCGCCCCACCGGTGACCAAGAGACATCGGACTTCTCACAGCAATCGACAAGTTCTGCATACGTAAACTCGGCCAGCCGCGTTTCGAGTATCGGCAGTAGCCATTCTCGAGCGAGTGTTCGTTGAGGGTTGGTGAGTAGCCGATCATCACCGAATAAATCTGACCATCCGAAGACGTCACAGAATCGCTGCCACTGTGCATCACTGGTGACACCAATGAACAAGGGCTCTCCTTGTTTCGATTTAAAAACGTCGTAAACACCCCAGGCGCCTTTACGCGCGGTCATTGGCGGCACGGGTTCGCCCATCGATGCGCCGCCTGCCATATGGGACGCCATCATAAACGCGGCTGACTCAAACAGAGAACTACCGACCCTCTGCCCTTCACCGGTAACGTCACGCTGTCTTAAGGCAGCCAGTACGCCTGTGACACCAAACACAGCGCCTAGAATATCAACGATGGACGCACCCGCTCTTAGCGGTTGTCCGGGAGGACCCGTCATATAAGCCAGCCCACTTTGAAATTGCACAACCTCATCCAGTGCCGGCTTATGCTCCCATGGACCTTTTAAAAAGCCTTTTAATGACAGATAGATCAACCGGGAATTTTGTTTTTTTAGCGCCTCCCAATCGCAGCCCAACCGAGCCATGGTGCCTGGGCCGTAGTTATCCAGCACGACATCGGCTTGTTCTGCCAGCTTATGGATGACAGCTTGTCCTTCAGGTGTTTTCAAATCAATAGCTAGGCTTCGTTTATTGCGATTAAACGTTGTAAAAAAACCGGCCGCAAACCCAGGAAGAAATCGCGTTTTATCGCCATTGGGTGCAGGTTCAACCTTGATAACATCCGCGCCAAGATCAGCCATTAACAGACCGGCGCACGGTCCCATGATGGTGTGACTAAATTCAAGAACCGTAAGGCCTGCTAAGGGAGCTACCTCACTATTGTTCTGCTTTCCCATAGATTGACCTAGCTTCCCACCTGACGGCGGTATGAGTTAAGACTGTTGCCACGTAAAGCGGCACTCGGCAAGGGGTGTCCAACAATGGTCTCTGCCAGGTGTCCTGCTTCAATCAATGCATCTATGTCGACGCCCGTTTGGATACCTTGCTCCATGGCCAAAAGGACAAGTTCCTCAGTTGCAATATTGCCCGGAGGCAAGGTACTGGAAGTTGCCCCCTTCCGCGCTTCCGATGATGCGGCAAAAGGGCAACCGCCCAGCCCCGCAACCGTACTATCAAATTTCTGCACGCCTGCATGCAAACCTGCCATCGCATTAGCGATACCTAGGCCTCGCGTATCGTGAAGATGTAATCGTATGGGTACGTCCGGGTATTTATCACGAATCGTTCTAACCACTCGATCTATGTGACCAGGATTAGCCCACCCCATAGTATCCGCTAGGGCTATTTCACGGATAATCGCGCCTGTCTCTGAGGCGACAGACATGCCATCGTCAACGGCTGCCAAGGCATCTTGTGCTGAAACATTACCCGAGAAGTTACAACCAAATGCCGCCATTACACTGATTTTTGAGACATCTACACCGCGCTGCTGATGCGCACGTGTTTGCTCAATCATGGCTTCGTGGTTTGCTTCCCGCGTGCGATTCAAATTGCTTTGACAAAAAGCTTCTGAGGCGACGGTGTGAATCATGCCCACCAATGACAAGACCTCTTTATGCGCTACGGCCCTATCAAGTCCACGTGCGTTAAACCATAGTGCCGTGTAATCAATGTCATCTCTTTTCTTTAGCTGCGCAACCATTTCATCGGCATCCGCCCATCCCGGAACAATCCGAGGTGAGACAAAGGAACACACTTGAATAGCCTTTAATCCTGTATCCGATAGCATCTGGATCAGCTTGAGCTTATCGTTGGTTGCTATCTGGCCCGGTTCTATTTGAAAACCTTCTCGAGGTCCTTCCTCAGTAATCGAAATACTGTCGGGTAAGTCGTTATAGATGCTCTGCTTCATAGTGTGATCTCTGAACCGTCCGAGAATCGGGAGAAACGATAGTCATGCGGGTCCGCCACAGGATGGGAACCGGCAACCAGATCCGCCATTAAGCGCCCCGCTCCCGGAGCGATACCAAAGCCATGTCCGGAGAAGCCTGTCGCCAAATACAAGCCAGGCACATCAGATACCTCTGACATTACAGGGATAACATCCGGCGTGACATCAATTAGCCCTGCCCAAATCTGATCGATTTCCAGATCCGCTAAATGGGGCAAGGTCTTTTTTAGTTGGTCAAAGGCATACAACACCATTGATTCCGCAGGCTTTGGATCGCGGGCTCTGTGTTTTTCAAACACGGTCGTATCGCTGGATGTCCAATGCGAACGGTGCTTAAGCTCCTGAAAGCTACGTTCGCCAACCCGAAATTTCAGCGTATCCCATTCCGCTTTCAAATTTGGCAGGAATTGCCGGGCGTATCGGATTGAATCAGGGACGATATCGACAACGCTCCTCGTACCACTGGCAACGGTGAATCCACCATCGGCACGCTTTCTCACAGAGAAGTCGGAGGTCCAAAGCGCATGTTCAATCGTGTGAGGCGATGGTTTTGTGCGAAGCACCGAACTGAGCACGCTGAGCTGAGGCAAATCAATGCCTAGGTTGCGACAGAAAAGACTGGACCAAGCCCCGGCTGCAACAACCACCGAGTGACACTTTATCTCCCCATGTTCGGTGGCCACCGAATGTACTTTGCCATCAGCGGTTTCAACCGTTCTGGCTGCGCAATGCGGCAGCAGGTGAACGCCTGATCGTCTGACAGCATCCGCCAACAACGGGACCACTAATTGAGGTTCAGCCCGACCGTCTTCCTCGCAGTAAAAACCACCAACAGCTTTCAGATTCGAATTGGGGAAACGCTTAGCAAGATCGTTCCCATCAAGCATTTTCGCCTGAATCTGATAAGGCTCTGCATGGTTTAACCACTGCTCCTGTCGGGCTCTGCTTTCTTCATCTTCTGCGGTAAACACGATGCCGGTTCTTTCGTAACCGATGTCACCTTGTAAGCGCTCTGACAGCTCACACCACAATCGCTGCGCTTCGATGACAAGCGGAATCTCGCGAGGATCACGACGACCAATTCTGACCCAGCCCCAATTACGGGTGGACTGTTCTGCGCCAACTTCGTCTTTTTCAACCAGAGCTACCTCCAGTCCCTTTTCTCTTAGCTCAAGTGCTGTAAACAAACCGATGATACCGCCGCCAATGACAACGGTATCAACCTGTTGCGGCAGCGAGTCAGTTCTCTCTAATGTTCTTATCGGAGGGCCGGGCATCGAAAATTCCTGATCAGCGCTGAATAACGCGGTACACCGCAAACTTTCCGTTCTTAGCTATCGTTTTGCAGTTACCGAATAGTCGTTTGAGCTTTGCATCATAGGCCAGATGCCGGTTGGCAACCACCCATAGGTCTCCACCTTTATTAAGGCAACGCTTCGCGCTTTCAAACAACCGAATGGCAATCTGATCGTTCATAGCATGTTGCTGGTGAAACGGCGGGTTGCACAGTATTCGATCGATAGAATTCGAGGTCGTGCTTTCCAGACCATCAGCAACACTAAACGTAACGTCAGCAGTTGATTCAGGAAACCATACGGCATAATTGTGTTTTGCAGAATCCACTGCGGAATACGATTCATCTGTAAAGCGCAGTTGAGCCTGTGGAAATAATCGCTTATACATTAACCCTAGCACCCCGTTTCCACACGCCAGATCAACAACCAGTGAATTCGACTCGTTATCGTTTGCCGAGATTCTTTGCATCACCGGATACTGCTCCAGAAAAAATCTTGCCCCCAGATCCAGGTGATCCCGGGAAAAAACATTCGCATGTCCAGATACGGGAAATGGCAAATAGGTATCTTTGAACGTTTCCGGATAAGGAGTTTGAGGTACCTTCAATGACTCATCAAATACCGGAAACAACAATCTGGCTTTTTTCTTAGCCAGCGACGTCGTCAGTGGCCCAACGTACGTCTCCAATGCGGTAAACGCCGAGCGTTGCAGATGTTTGACCATACCTGCGGCAACAATATGCGTGTGCTTACCTAATAAGGGACGAATTCGCGCCAGCTGATCGACGAGTAAAGCTGTGGTCTTTGGAACCTTGATGATAAGCAGATCAATAGAACGTTCCGGGGTCATTGTGGATGGAATAGCAATCAGCGGATTGGCCTTGGATTCGTCAGCAATCACATCGCCATTGATCTCTAAATTATGCTGAGCGCTTTGGTGACTCAGATAGGAGTCGGACCAGTTCTCCGGGTTAAAGCCGTTGAGGGCCACGGTTAAAGCACCGTGGCTATCGTTGACTATCAATACGTTGAATTGTTTGCTGAGTTCGGATACAGACTTAGCCTGCCTGGGACCACATCCTTTTTCATCTAGATAGCGCAACACATACTCATCTGCCGCATCCCATGCCTGGAGCGTGTCTGCTTCATCGACGGGCCAGCGTTGCAGCTCAAGTGGTGTTGAATCGAGGTCTAAAGTGCTCACGCAAAGAAACGCCTAATAAATTGTGGACAATATCACGCAGTTGTGTCCGCTCTGGCTCAAATGCGACGAAATCTTCCTCATTGAGTACAAAACAGTTCGTCTAGCGCACAGTAAGCACGCCAAATTGACACCACCCCCCTTGCACGGGGGTATACTAGTGAGGTCTTGGAACTAGTTTCATGAATTGAAGTGAATAGGCTGTTTCGTGCCTTCGCTGACGATTTTTGGATAATATGAACAGGAACAAATAGTTGATTGCCCTTCGAACCCACGACGGGCATCAATTTATAAATCCTTAAATTCCCATTTGGAGAACTTACGAATGAAAAAACTGCTAATCAGCTCAGCAGTCGCTGTGGGCCTCGGCACTACCGCGATGTCAGCATCCGCTGAAGATATCAAGCTTGGCGTATTCCTTGGACTAACGGGTCCTATCGAATCACTGGTCGCTAACATGGCTCCAGCTGCTGAAGCAGCCATCGCTGAAGTCAGCGCCTCTGGCAAGCTTCTAGACGGATCTACAGTCACGGCCGTTCGTGCTGATACAACTTGCATCGACGCAGCTGCAGCAACCGCTGCTATCGAGCGTCTGATCACGTCTGACAAAGTATCTGGTGTTGTTGGTGGTGATTGCTCTGGTGTAACAACTGCTGCACTCACTAACGTTGCTCTGCCAAACGGCATGGTTATGATTTCGCCTTCTGCGACATCACCTGCACTGTCTACTGTTGAAGACAATGGCCTGTTCTTCCGAACTGCACCATCAGATGCACGTCAAGGCGTTGTAATGACTGACGTCATCATGGACCGCGGCATTAAAGAAGTTGCTTTGACTTACACAAACAATGACTACGGTAAAGGCCTGGCAGATGCGTTTCAAAACGCATTCGAAGCAGCTGGCGGCTCAGTCACAATCTCAGCAGCTCACGAAGACGGCAAAGCGGATTACTCTGCTGAAGTAGGTGCTCTGGCATCTGCTGGCGGTGAAGTACTGGTTGTTGCAGGCTACATCGACCAAGGTGGTAAAGGCATCATTCAGGGATCACTCGACACAGGTGCTTTCGATACTTTCGTACTGCCTGACGGCATGGTTGGTGATTCACTACCAGAAGCTATCGGTTCAGACCTGAACGGTTCTTTCGGCCAGGCTCCTGGTACAGATAGCCCGGGTGCTGGCAAATTGGTAGAAATGGCTGAAGGCTATGATGCTTCTTCACCGTTTGCTGCAGAAAGCTACGATGCTGCTGCTCTTATCATGTTAGCGATGCAAGCTGCCGGTTCAACTGATCCCGAAATGTACAAAGGGAAAGTTATGGACGTAGCCAACGCACCTGGCGAGCAGATTCTTCCTGGAGAACTGGCTAAGGCTCTCGAAATTCTCGCCTCTGGCGGTGAAATCGACTACGTCGGTGCGTCTAACGTTGAATTGATCGGTGCTGGTGAAAGTGCTGGTAACTACCGTGAAATCGAGATCAAGGACGCTGCACTGTCTACAGTCGGCTACCGATAAGCTCGATACCGTTCTCGTAAATTTCGAGATTGGATAGAAGTACCTGAAGGCGGCCAATTGTATTGGCCGCCTTTTTATTTAGCGCAAATTTTTACTGAATCGAGTCTTCCATTGGGCAACACCATACGCACATGATAAAGGTCGAAAAGCTCACCAAAAAATTCGGCGGCTTCACAGCCGTTAATGATGCTTCACTGGAAATTAAAAAAGGTTCGATCACTGGATTGATCGGTCCTAACGGTGCAGGTAAAACCACGTTGTTCAACGTTGTGGCAGGTGTGCATGAGCCTACCAACGGAACGGTGTATCTCGATGGCGAGAACATAACAGGCCTACCGCCACACGAGCTTTTTCATAAAGGGATGTTGCGCACCTTTCAGATTGCCCATGAATTTTCATCGTTGTCCGTTCGTGAAAACCTGATGATGGTTCCCGGAGAACAACCCGGCGAGCGCCTATGGGATGTCTGGTTCAATGCATCCAAAGTCTCACAAACTGAAAAGGCGGTTCAGGAAAAAGCCGACGAGGTGATCGACTTTCTGCAAATTTCTCATGTGGCAGATGAGCTGGCAGGCAACTTGTCCGGCGGACAAAAAAAGCTGCTGGAATTGGGTAGAACCATGATGGTAGATGCCAAAGTAGTTTTTCTCGATGAGGTAGGTGCTGGCGTTAACCGAACCTTACTCAATACTATTGGCGATGCCATTCTCCGACTCAATGAAGAGCGCGGATATACATTCTGCGTCATTGAGCACGATATGGATTTTATCGACAAGCTCTGCGATCCGGTTATTGTCATGGCCGAAGGTGCCGTGCTTGCAGAAGGCACTCTCAGCGAGATTAAAGCTAACGAACAAGTCATTGAGGCCTATTTGGGTACGGGCCTTAAAAACAAGGCAGCAGCGTCATGAGCTATTTAATTGCTGAAGGCATGACCGGCGGCTATGGCAGCGTCGATATACTGCATGACTGCACCATTGCCGTCGAAAAAGGCGAGATTGCCGTCATTGTAGGACCCAACGGGGCTGGCAAATCAACCGCCATGAAAGCGGTATTCGGCATGCTAAATATTCATACCGGTAGCGTGAAGCTCGATGGGGAAGACATTACCAAACTCTCCCCACAGGATCGCGTTGCGAAAGGTATGGCCTTTGTCCCACAGAACAACAATGTCTTCCCATCCATGTCGGTAGAGCAGAATCTGGAGATGGGTGCATTTTTGCGACGTGATGATATCAACGCCACCATGGAGGAAGTTTTCGACCTCTTCCCTATCCTGCGCGAAAAACGCAAACAGAATGCCGGAGAGCTCTCTGGAGGACAACGCCAACAGGTGGCAGTGGGACGCGCACTCATGACAAAACCTAAGCTACTGATGCTCGATGAGCCCACAGCCGGCGTATCACCAATCGTTATGGATGAGCTTTTTGATCTCATCATCGACATTGCAAAAACCGGACTCTCTATCCTGATGGTCGAACAAAATGCTCGGCAAGCATTAAACATAGCTGACAAAGGCTATGTGCTGGTTCAAGGGCGAAACAGATTTACCGATACGGGGCACGCGCTCATGAACGATCCTGAAGTTCGCAAAAGTTTCCTAGGGGGTTAATCATGGAAATCCTCAACGCACTTGCCTTACTATCAAACTACGTCTTCGTGCCCGCTATTGCTTATGGTAGCCAGCTGGCACTCGGCGCCTTAGGTGTCACACTTGTATTTGGTATTTTGAGATTCTCGAATTTTGCCCACGGCGACACCATGGCATTTGGCACGATGGTCACCATTTTGTTCACCTGGTGGTTTCAATCGATGGGTATCAACCTGGGGCCTCTGCCTACTGCGCTGTTGGCCCTACCGTTCGGTATCGCCTTCTGTGCTGTGTTTGTACTCATCAGCGACCGCATGGTTTACCGGTTTTACCGAGCCAAACGTGCCGACCCTGTTATTTACCTCATTGCGTCAGTCGGCGTCATGTTCGTCACCAACGGCGTTGTGCGTTTCATTATCGGTCCCAACGATCAGAACTTCGCTGATGGCGAACGCTTTATTATCAAGGCGCGCGAGTTTAAAAAAATGACTGGGCTTGCCGAAGGAATTTCCATCAAGGTCAGTCAAGGTATTACCGTCGTTACCATGATTATCGTGGTCGCAGCGTTGTTTTGGTTTCTTAATAAAACACGCTCCGGTAAATCCATGCGAGCCTACTCAGACAATGAAGACCTGGCGCTGTTGTCCGGAATAAACCCCGACAGGGTTGTTGCTATCACTTGGATTCTGGCCGCGGCGCTTGCCACTATCGCAGGCACGCTTTACGGTCTGGACAAGTCGTTTAAGCCCTTTACTTACTTTCAGTTATTGCTGCCTATTTTCGCCGCTGCCATTGTCGGCGGACTGGGCAATCCTTTAGGGGCTATTGCCGGCGGATTTGTCATTGCCTTCTCCGAAATTATGGTCACCTACGCCTACAAAAAGTTTGCCGCGTACATGGTCCCGGGCGACTGGCGCCCGGACGGACTCATACAACTGCTGTCCACTGACTATAAGTTTGCCGTGAGCTTTGTCATCTTGTTACTGGTGCTTCTTGTCAGACCGCATGGGATCTTCAAGGGGACAGGCGTATGAGCGGCTTTCGCAATGTTTTCTACTTCCTGATTATGGCGCTGCTCATTATCGGGGTAGGACAATACCAAAGCTGGAATCTGGCTCTTTCAATACTCAATTTATGCATCATTTCAGCGGTGATGTCTCTGGGCGTCAACATGCAGTGGGGCTACGCTGGTCTGTTTAATGTCGGTGTTATGGGCTTCGCTGCCATGGGTGGATTGGCTGCCATGCTGATATCCGTCCCACCTGTGCGAGAAGCATGGGCTGCCGGCGGTATCGGCGTTCTGCTCGGCACTCTGGCGCTTACATTGTCCATAGTTGTCGCGGTTTTTACCTATCGGAAAATGAAAGCAGGTCGCTTCAGACTATTGGTCATGGCCATCGTCTGTGTTGCGGGATACGCGCTCATTCGTAACCTCTTCGATCCAGCAACATCGGCGATAGAGAAAGTGAACCCTGCGGCTACCGGTTATCTCGGTGGTTTCGGTTTGCCCATCATTCTTGCCTGGCCAGTGGGCGGTATCTTTGCCGGAGCGGCTGCTTGGGTTGTTGGCAAAATCACATTGGGACTACGCGCGGATTACCTAGCTATCGCAACACTGGGCATTTCTGAAATCATTGTTGCCATGCTGAAAAACGAGGACTGGATGACTCGCGGTGTTAAGAACGTCGTAGGCCTGCCTCGCCCTGTTCCTTATGAAATCGAACTCCAGAATACCGACTGGTTTATACAACTTGCCACTCGGCTAGAGATGGATCCGATAACGTTTTCAAGTATCTTCGTTAAACTTTGTTATGCGGCACTTTTCACCGTGGTATTGCTGATTGTTCTGTACCTGTCTGAAAAAGCATTGCGCTCGCCGTGGGGTCGTATGATGCGAGCCATACGCGACAATGAAGTGTCAGCCAACGCTATGGGCAAAAATGTCACGTCACGTCATTTACAAGTGTTCGTCATGGGCTCGGTCGTTGTTGGTATCGCTGGCGCTATGCTAACGACATTGGATGGTCAATTGACTCCTGCCAGCTACCAGCCGCTTCGCTTCACTTTTCTTATCTGGGTAATGGTTATTGTGGGCGGTTCAGGTAACAACTGGGGAGCCGTGCTGGGTGGTTTTGTTATCTGGTTTTTCTGGATAGAAGCTGAACCCATGGGCACCTGGTTGATGAACACGCTAACAGCGAACATGGACGCAGGTAGTGAGCTGAAAGCCCACCTACTCAACTCCGCACAGCATATGCGTCTTATGACCATGGGTATTATTTTATTGGTCACGCTAAGGTTTAGTCCGCGGGGTTTAATTCCGGAACGCTCAGGACGTTAAGTATAAATTCGACAATAGCTTGAGCACTGAAACAAAGCGTATTTGGAAGACTGCATGAACGTTGGCACTTATTTAACGAACCTGTTGTCTCGCTACGGTGTTGAACGTGTATTTGGCATTCCCGGCGTTCATACGCTGGAGTTATACAGAGGTCTTAACGTCACCGGAATTCCGCACACAACGCCAAGGCACGAGCAAGGTGCAGGCTTTATGGCCGATGGCTATGCGCGGGTATCCGGCAAGCCTGGTGTGTGCTTCATCATCAGCGGACCTGGCATGACCAATATCATCACTGCTATGGGGCAAGCGTGGTCTGAATCCATTCCCATGTTGGTTATCTCGACTGTCAATTCGCACGGGCGAATGGGATCAGGCGAAGGTTGGCTACACGAGTTACCAGATCAAAGCTCCCTGGTTTCCGGTGTCTGCGCGTTTAGTCATACGGTTCATAGCGCCGATGAGATCGACGGCGTTGTGGCTAGAGCTTTTGCTGTGTTTGAGAGTAGCCGCCCGCGGCCCGTGCATATTGAAATACCTATTAATGTGCTGAACGGACCGGCTCCGAAACCAGCACCGGATAATTCCAAAATTAACGGCATTGCACGTCTTTTACCCCCCGTGGGACATCCGACACTTATTGCAAACGCTGCGGTAATACTTGAGAGCGCAACAGCGCCTGTCATTCTGGCCGGAGGAGGTTCCGTGAATGCTCGCGAAAGTGTTGAAGCCTTAGCCAATAAGCTGGATGCACCTGTTGTTATGACCGTCAATGCACGCGGCATCCTAAACAATGAACATCCGCTGGCGATCCCCGCCTCTGCAAGTTTGCCGGAAGTGCGGGCGTTGATACATT
>CAZCKD010000078.1:0-15198 GCA_964498925.1 uncultured Granulosicoccaceae bacterium | reverse complement strand
CGTAGAGCTTGAACGGATCCGAGTTTTCGTAAAGCATATGCGCGGATACTGATGTGGGTGTACAACGCGCGTTGGTGGCCAAAGGGTAAAGCGTAAATCCCGTATCATCAATATCAACAACGATGACACCACTGGTAGGGTGTGTGGAACACAAGGCCCCGCATTCGACAATTTTGGCAGCATGCCAACTGGCACCCGGGTGACAACCGTTGGCAAGCGGCAATGCGCTAATGATGGCGGTATCCGTTGTGCGTCCTGCGATGATGATGTCGGGTTTCGTCAGTAGAGCTGCTTGAATATGTTCTGCACCGGCTAGCGCGACGATATGGCTGCAACTCTCTATGATCGATTCGTCTAAACCGATGTCTGGCTCTAGAGCGTTTATTCTTCCATCTTTAAAAGCGCTTGCAATAACGTCTTGATCTTGTTCGGTGTAAACGAGAGCAATCGACAATGACTTATCTTGTCCTTGCTGTTTTTGTTCCCTGACAATTTCACGAGTGATCTCAAGCATCCAGTCCACCATGTCATCGCTGCCACAGGTTCCTGCAGAGCCGATGATGAGAGGCACATCCAGTTCGGCTCGGGCCGCCATTAAATCGCGCCACTCAGATAAGCATGCTGCTCTGGAATACTTGGATGTACTGGTGCCTAAAGAAAATGGACCACTGTCTGTTGAACCACCATCGATACAAATGGCGTCGGGCTTTAGTGCCACTCCGGCCTTGAGCGCTTCACGGTCAAAGCCCAAGCCCAACACGCCAGAGGGGACGAGGATGCGTGTAGATACTGACACGATCAGTCGGCGTGTCGTTGCGGTTTCGTGATAAATCGTCTGAGGAATACCGGTGCTATGAAACCTGTCACTGCAGCAATCCAAAAGCCGATAGAGATACCGGATTGGAAGAGATATTTCCAATCACCACCGGAGATAACCATGGCGCGACGCAAACTATCTTCCATATGGTTTCCAAGCAGTATGCCCAGAATAATCGGCACAGTCGGTACATCAAGTTTTCGCAGGAAGTATCCCAACAAGCCAAACATAATCATTAAGAGAAGATCGAAGTAGCTACCTGACAAAGAGTAGATGCCGACAAAAGACACCATGCAGACGCCCGGCAGTAATATACGTGGTGGCACACTCAGCACTTTGACGAATATTCGCACCATCGGAACGTTCAGAATTAACAACACGATGTTCGCAATAAGAAGTGCCGCGATGAGTCCCCAGACAACCTCCGGGCGTTCCGTAAACAGCAACGGGCCGGGTGTGATGTTTAATGTCATTAATAGAGCAAGTAGAACGGCGGTTGTTCCCGAGCCGGGTACACCCAGTGTGAGCATAGGCACTAATGCACCGCCGGCTGCTGCGTTGTTGCCAGCTTCTGGTGCTGCAACACCTCTAGGGTCTCCTTTTCCGAATTTGCTATTGTCCCGGACGGTTGATTTCTCTGCCATGTAAGCCAGAAAACTTCCCAAGGACGCCCCTGCGCCTGGAAGTATGCCAGCGATAAAACCAATGACGGTTGAACGCAGCATGGTGCCTGTGCATCGGATGATGTCTTTAACCGGTACGGTGATGGATTCCAGCTTTACCCCAATGGCAGATGACTTTCCGTGACTCTCAATAAATATGAACACTTCGGATACGGCGAATAAGCCAACTATGGCAACTAGAAAATCTACACCGTCCATCAAGTGCAGGTTATTACCGGTGAATCTTCCCAGACCGGATGAATTATCGAGTCCGATCATGGCTATTCCCAAGCCGATGCACGCCGCTAATGCCGCCTTTCTCTGATTGTTGGATGCAATGCCGCCCAGTGTTGAGAAGGCAAGGAGATATAGGGCAAAGTATTCGGCAGGTCCGAACAGGTAGGCCACTTTAGCCAGCATTGGGGCTAATAGCATGAGACCGAAAGTTGCGAACATGGCACCAACGAAAGAGGCGACACCGGATAGCACTAACGCGTCACTGGCGCGTCCGGCCTTGGCCATGGGATATCCGTCCAGCGTGGTCATCAATGCCGGTTCATCCCCCGGAATGTTCAGGAGAATGGACGATATTCTTCCTCCATACATTGCGCCGTAGTAAACGCTGGTCATGAGTATTAGGGCTTCGGTCGCATCCAGCCCTAATGAAAATGCCAAAGGTATCAATATGGCGACACCATTTGACGGACCCAGTCCGGGCAGAGCGCCTACCATGGTGCCGATAATGCAACCGGCAACGGCCAGTGCCAGAGTCGTAGGTGTAAGTGCTACAGCAAAGCCTTGCGCTAGAAGAGAAAATGTATCCATATCCGTATTCTCTGCCTAGCCCATCCAAGTACGCGGAATGGGAAACAGGCTGAGTCCCAATGCGTATTTGAAAATAAAGAACAATCCCACTGACAAACCCACGCCGGTGGCGAAAGCAGCAAGTGCTCGCGCTTGAATGAGATAACTTAAAACGCCCGCTGCGATAGCGGTGGGTATGAGAAACCCTAATGGTTTGAGCGCGTAGGCATAGGCTACTAAAATAGCGAGTGCGCTGGCCAGGCGAATCCAGATCACGCCTTTTGGCCATTCTGGTTCGTCATCAGGTTTAAGAATAATCAGCAGGGCGCATAACCCTGCAACAGCGCCGATGAGCCTTGGAAATAGTTTTGGTCCGACCGGGTCGACCAGAAAGCTTGTAGGAATATTGGCCGCAGCCATAAAGTAGGCAACCGAGCCTATAAGAACGATAAGCCCAAACAATCTATCACTCATATGTGATGCACCATTAGTGTTTTAAAAAATGCAGCTGCCCGCGAGAATGGTCGTACGTGACAATGGTTTTCTAGGTATGGCGTGAGACATCAGAACGAAAGAGGAACCCGACTGAGGTGAGTCGGGTTCCTGTTTATCCGTCAGATGTTATTGGATAACGCCGATTTCTTTAGACAGAGTTTTGATTTCTTCGATAACGCCGTCAACGTATCCCTGAAAATCACTGCCCACGCGAGTAAATGGAGCAAGACCGTTTGCTGTCATTTGCTCAGCCCACTCATCAGATGCTGCAACTTTGGCCAAAGCATCAGACCACTTGTTGTACTCATCTTCAGAGATGTCCTTAGGGACGTATAGTCCACGCCAGTTAACCGCAACAACATCAATGCCTTGTTCTTTGGCCGTTGGAATGTTGCTGAATTCACCTGGAAGTCTTTCGTCTGTTAATGAAGCAAGGACTCTGACATCACCGGATTTCAAGAAGCCGACAACTTCAGAAATGTCTCCAGTCATCGCTTGCGTAAAACCACCGATCGTTTGTGTGATGGCATCAGCACCACCGTCCAAACCGATGTATTTCACTTTAGTGATGTCGTCAAAGCCAGCACGTCCCAGAGCCATCAGTACTTTTAAATGGTCAAAGCCACCAACAGCTGAACCACCCGCGAAGGCCACCTTGCTGGGATCTGCAATGACTGCATCCAGAAGATCTGTCAGGGATTGAAACGGTGAATCCTTGCCGACAACAATAACGCCTGGATCAGCGCCGATGGCCCCTAGAAAGCGAACCTGGTCAGCGGTCATGCCGCCAAACGCATTTTGTGCAAGACGCGTTGCCGTTGCGGAGGATGCAGCAACAATCAGTTCGCCATCATCGGCTCGCTCAGAAACCACGTGGGTGTAGGCAAGACCGCCGCCGCCGCCAGCCATGTTCGTGACTTGGATGGGGGAATCGACCACGCCGATGTCATACATGATTTTGCCGATAGAGCGGCAGGTGAAATCCCAACCACCGCCAGGGTTTGCTGGTGCAATGCATTCCGCTGCCTGCGCGCCTGTGCTGCAACCTAAACCTAATACAACAGCGGCAGCTAGTTTTTTTAATGGTGTCATTTTCAAAACTCTCTCCAGTTAATTTTTTGAATACCTGTCAGCCCACCGCGTGGACCGCCGAATTTCATTATCAGCATTGTTCACCTTATGGACAAGCTCTATTTCCGTACGCATATGAATTTCTAATCAGCGATTGCATTCGAGGGCGGCTTGATAGACCATGTTTTCATTCGAAAATTATGAAAAATAAAGGTTTATGGCACGTAAGAGATTAGCCATGGAAGTTGGCATGGGAACCGATTTGCAGGGCCAGGATTACACTAAGGCATCCATCAGGGCGCTAAAAGATGCCCTTTGGCACAACTCACTGACGGTCGCACCGGCATTGGGCTACCCGCGTGAAGCCATGGAAGTTGATATCGAGATTGGCGTTGCCGAACCGGACAAAGTGGATAAAGAGGCTATCGCAGCTGTATTGCCCTACGGTCAGGCCCGAGTCAGTGTCGTGAAAGGGGGGCTGGATATTCCCAGTCAGGATGGCAGCCGAATCACGGTCATGGCAAATGCCGCCGCTATTGTTTATCTTGATATTCAGGAGGCTGAATAATCATGGCTCTAAAACGGATTATTCTGGAGATGGGCACAGGCAACGATTTGTACGGTGAGGATTACACCAAAGCCGCCAAACGGGCAGTGTTTGATGCACTGCACCACAGCTCTCTTACGCTGTTTCGCAGTCTGAAACTCGATCGTGACAGCATGGTCGTGAACGTGACGATTGGTGTACAGAAGCCTGAAGCTGTGGATACCGATCAGGTTGCCAAGGAGATTCCCTTTGGAACGGTCAACGTCAACGCTGTGATGGGCGGGTTAAATGTGGTGGATGCTGAGTTGGATACGGTATCAGTGATCGCTAGTGCTGGGGTTGAAGCTCAGCTGGATTTACCTGACGGCCCTTTTACCCTTTCGAAACAGACCGACTGACAATACGTCAATCGGTCGTTTCAGTAAGTTCGGATCTAAAAAACTATGGATCCGATTTTATTCGTCGTCTGCCATGACCGTGCAGATAGCATCGGCCAGCTCATCGATACCTTCTTCCGGTAAGCCTGCCACATTGATTCTGCCATCACCCACGATGTAGATAGCGTGGTCATCACGCAGTTTTTCGATGTGTTCTGGTTTCAACGGTAATCGGCTGAACATGCCTTTTTGTTCGGTGATGTAATCGAAACGGTCAGAATTTGATCGTTTACGCATGGCATCGCTGAAGGCAGTGCGTAAGCCAACCATTCTTAGCCGCATAGACTCGAGTTCGTCTTTCCAAATTGGGCCGAGTGTGTTGTCACTCATCACCATTTCAGTAGCATTAGCTCCATGATCTGGTGGCATGGAGTAATTAGAACGAATAACTGTGGTCAGCTGACCGAACGCACGCTGCGCGTCTTCTTCGGTTTTACCGACTAGCATGGCAGCGCCAACGCGTTCGCGATAGAGGCCAACATTTTTTGAGCAACTGGCGGCAACCACCATCTCAGGCACTTTTTCAGCCAGTCGACGAACGCCTGCTGCATCCTCTTCCAATCCGTCGCCAAAACCCTGATAGGCCATATCGACGAATGGAAATAATTCTTTTTCGTTTAACACGGTGATGATTTTGTCCCAATCATCCAGAGACAAATCGGCACCCGTTGGGTTGTGACAGCAACCATGAAGAACAACGATGTCTCCTTTATCTGCCCCTCTTAGCGTGGTGAGCAAGGCATCTAGATCCACTTTGCCTGTCGCAGCGTCGTAGTAAGGGAAGCGTTTTAAGTTGAAGCCTGCTGCGCCGAGCAGTGGAACGTGATTGGGCCACGTTGGATCGGATACCCAAACGTGAGCATCAGGGCGTCCTAACTTCAAAAGAGAAGCCAACACACTCAAAGCGCCGCTGCCGCCTACAGATTGGGCCGCACGGATGCGGGATTTGTCCGCATCGGCACCAAAAACCAAGTCGATCATAGCGGAACAGAATGGAGCACTACCGGTCGGCGAGACGTACGCCTTGGTGTCCTGAGTATCAAGCAGTTTTGCTTCTGCTGCTTTGATTGCGAGCATGACTGGGGTTTTACCCTCGCCATCCTTATAAACACCAACACCTAAATCGAGTTTATTTTCTCGGGTGTCGGCTCGGAAGACTTGCATGAGGGCAAGAATTGCATCAGGTTTTGCGTCCGGTAGTGCTTCAAACATAGTTAGTTACTCAATTGCCACTTAACAGCGAGTTGATCGAAAAATCCGCGTTCGTTCTTTAATTTGATCCAAGTGTTCAGGTAGTTGATCCAGACTTGGTCGTCTTGAGGTACAAGCATAGCAATTGGCGTGCGAGCGCGCCCTTCCTTAACCGGTACAACCATCATCTGGGGGTATTTGGCGACCAGTTTGAACGCCTCAACGTTAGATGTGATGTGAGCATCGGCACGACCAGCGAGTACTTCCTGAAAATCACGAGCAGGTGCTTCGATGATTTTATGTTTTGCATCAGGGAAGAAGTTTTTAACCTGTTGTTCCTGAGTGGTGCCCAACGTGGCCGCAACGGTCACGTCAGCGTTGTTCATGTCGTCCCAATCAGAAAAACGATCGGCGTTGGTCTTCAGCGTTAATGGCACAGTGTTGAGCGCGAAGTAGCTGTCCGTGTAACCAGCAGCCTTTGCGCGAGCAGGGCTGATAGATGCGCTACCTGTCATGTGATATTTACCGGCAGTGACGCCACTTACCAGTGTTTTCCAGTCAGTGGGAACGAGTTCGAGTTCCACTTCCAGATCTTTGGCAAGTTCTGTAACCACGTCAATGTCGTAACCTTTGTACGTGTTGGTTGCTGGGTTCTTGAGAGTCATTGGATCCCAATCGCCTGTAGTGCCAACCTTTAAGGTGCCGGTTGCGAGAATTTCTGCAAGAACTCCGTCTGCTGCATTAGCGGGCGCAGAGAAAGCGGCGGCCATTGCTAATGTGGCAATCGTACTTCCCAGTGATTTGCCGATTGAACGGCGCAAAATAGTGAGCATCGATAATTCCGTTATTTTAATGGGTGTCTTAGTATACCTACTGTAGATGTGAACGGATCAATTCTGTGTGAGGTACACTGTTGAATCGCCCGAACATCCGCAGATCATGGCTCACACTGACGCTCAATCCCCGGTCATCAGGATCCGCAATTTATCGAAATTTTACGGTAGCTTCCAGGCACTTGATTCTATTTCGCTCGATGTCGCTGCAGGTGAACGCATGGTCATCTGCGGGCCTTCCGGATCGGGAAAGTCGACCCTTATTCGATGTGTCAATCAATTAGAGAGGCATGACGCAGGCGAGGTGCTTGTTAACGGCATCGATGTGGGTAAAAACAAAAAGGCGCTGCGTCAGGTTCGAACAGATATCGGTATGGTTTTCCAGCAGTTCAACCTTTTTCCGCATTTAAGCGTTCTGGACAATTTAACACTCGGCCCCATGCGGGCAAGAAAGCTGTCTCGAGATGACGCCACTCAGTTGGCCAGACATTATCTTGAGAGGGTGCGTATTCCCGAGCAGGCGGATAAATTTCCCAGTCAACTTTCCGGTGGGCAACAGCAACGTGTCGCGATAGCGAGAAGTTTGTGCATGGAACCTAAAGTGATGCTTTTTGACGAACCAACGTCAGCTCTGGACCCTGAAATGATCGCCGAAGTGCTGGAAGTCATGGTCGAGCTTGCAGAAACCGGAATGACCATGATGGTGGTGACGCACGAAATGGGCTTCGCCAGAAAAGTGGCTGACACTATGGTTTTTATGGATGAAGGCAAGATCGTCGAGCAGTCCAGCCCGGCTGATTTTTTCGGTAATCCAAAGACTGAACGCGGTAAATTATTTCTTCAGCAGATTCTTCAACACTGATGCGAAATTTCAAAATCAATACGCCGTGGATGAGATATTTGCTGCTGGCGATTTCATTGTTGCTCGTTGGTTGTTCAGACAAGTTGCAGTGGTATGTGGTGTCGCCGGCTACCGAATCCGGTCGTGCCAATTTGATGTTCATGCTTGGTGGTTTGAAGTACACCATCTTGTTGTCCCTGACGGCCATTGTCATCTCCATCATCATTGGATTACTCGTTGCCTTACCCGGACTGTCAAAGAATCCTTTTGCACGAGGTTTTAATCGTGTTTACGTAGAGATTGTTCGTGCTGTGCCTTTGTTGGTTTTAATTCTCTGGGTTTATTATGGTTTGCCGATCATGTTGGGCCTGGCGATTAATGTCTTCTGGGCGGGCGTGGTTGCGTTGGCTTTATCCGATAGTGCTTTTGAAGCAGAAATTTTTCGGGCGGGTATACAGTCAGTTGATCGTGGTCAAATCGAAGCGTCGGATTCTCTAGGGTTGGGATATTTTGATCGTATGCGTTATGTCGTTTTGCCGCAGGCAATTCGCCGAGTGCTTCCGCCATTGGGAAATCAGCTGGTTTATATGTTGAAGATGTCGTCCCTTGTGTCTGTTATTGGCATGGAGGAACTAACGCGTCGGGCTAATGAACTGGTTACCGCAGAATACCGACCGCTGGAAACCTATACCGTTTTGATCCTTGAGTACTTAGTTTTAATACTTTTGGTCTCCGCAGGTGTCCGATGGCTTGAACGACGACTCGCTGTTAAAGATGGTCAGTAGTTCGCGGCTCTGGAATGAGGAGCGAGTGATGCAGCGAAAGGCGAGATTTAGGTTTTCAATCAGCTGGGTTGTTTTCCAATGTTTAGGTGGTGGGCTTCACGATAGCGTTGTCGTCTGATGCGACGTTCTATTGATGCCCTAGCGCTGTCGGCCATGGTGCTGATATGTCTTGTGTTGGGGTTTCAACAAGTTGCTCTTAAAAGCGTTGCCAGCGACATGGCGCCAGTATTACAACTGGCCGTACGCTCAGCAATAGCGGCATTCCTTGTTTGCTCACTCATGTTTGTTCGAGGCCACTCTTTTTCAATAAAGGACGGCACACTCAGGCCTGGGTTGTTATTGGGTTGTCTGTTTACCCTAGAGTTCTTTTGCCTGGGGGAAGGCTTGCAATATACCCATGCGTCGCGCATCGTTGTGTTTCTTTACAGCGCGCCGGTTTTTACCGCTGTTGTACTGCATTTTTGTTATCGAGAAGAGAGACTTTCCGCTGTTCAGTGGGGTGGGATTTTGCTTGCGTTCCTCGGAATGGGGTACACCTATTTGTCACGAACGCCGGACGATTCAGTGTCGATGATCGATTTACGTTGGGGCGATACGCTGGGTCTTATTGCCGGACTGGCATGGGGACTGTCGACGGTATTGGTGCGTACTACGTCGTTGGCTAAAGCGGAAGCTACGAAAACACTGCTCTATCAACTGGTCGTGGCGACGGCCCTGTTAGTAATTTCTGCTGTACTGATGCGACAAACAGAGATTGTATGGACGCCACGACTAGTTGGAAATTTGATATTCCAAGGTGTTTTCGTGTCTTTTTTCAGCTTTCTCGCATGGTTTGCGCTTCTGCGCCGTTATGTTGCCTCTGAGCTTGGCGTACTGACTTTCATGAGTCCGATATTCGGTGTTGCCTTTGGTATCGCTATTCTTAATGAACCGTTGGAAGTCAGCTTTATCGTCGGTGCGTTGCTGGTGTTGATTGGTATCGTTCTGGTTACCGCTTATCCGTTATACACAAGGCGCCGGCTGAATCGCTAGGCGTCAATAATTTCGTAGTGAGCTTCTACGGTGTTTCTATTATTAATATCCAGAATATCTTGTGGGCAGCAGGACATAACGGCGATGCAATCCAATTCCGCGCGCCAAACGACGTAATCGCCAGCTTTGGATAGCGGTGGATCGAAGGAGATAGCCCCGGACTGTTGCCACGGGATATTCATGAACAGGTTTAGTGAGCCCGGTGTGAAGGGTAGGGTGTAGCCGAGTTCGAACAGGGCAGCATGCATGTTGTCTTTGCAGTTATCGTGATAACCGTTACAACCCAAGAGCCCGTATCGCTCATTATCACAAGGAGCCATCAGCGAGTCGTGTCGCCCGGGTGAGGTATCTTCTTCCAGCCACATAATGGGGCGTCGTCGATTGGAATAAAGCGCATCTCCGACTTCCGGGCACAATTTCAACCAGGTGGCACGACACTGTTCCATTCCGCTGAATTCATTCAGACTGCCCGCAACAAACGCCCAGAAGTCGACCACCTGATGTCCGTGCGTATTAATGATTTTGATTGCCTGTCCGGCTTTCAAGGAAACGGCTTTGCCACGTCGGGCGGGGATGGTATGTTGCGTAGTCATGCTCTATATGTAACCTGTCTTTAACTGGCTCCTTTATACCGTAGCCTTGCCGGTGTCGCCATGCTCATGTTACCCGTCAAGACACAACCGGACGTTCCTAGACGTTTCGTCAGGGTGTACGGGCGTTGATTTTGCAATTCTGTGTTATCGGGACAAAGTCTTAAGATGTGATTATCCGTTTAATGCACCCACTATCGAATATAGTCAGTCGGAATCAGGAGATTTAGCGCAGTGAGTCGATTCAGTTATTTGTCCGGCCTGCTTAGCTCTGTGTTTACACGGGATGAGCAGCAGCTACCGATTGAGCAAAGTGGGTCATTCGCTGAACTCTGCGACGCCTTGCTTTCACAAAGTGGTGAAATGTCCGGTAACCGTCTGGCCAGAGGACTGCTGCACCGCTTTAAACAATCCGACACGGATGAAAAGCTGGCATTTTTTCACATGCTAAATACACGCTTTGACATCAATGCAGAGCATGCGATCCGTGCTGCTCAGCGTTATGCCAATGACAATAGCCACGGCAACCTCGCCATCTTGATGGACAGTGTTGAACCTAAGCGCCAGGAGTTATTGCGGCGGCTTAACCGGGTTCCCGGAGCTACCAATGAATTGGTACAGATGCGTGCTCAGCTCTTGGATTTTTGTAGAAAAGTGCCTGAACTGCGCTCCATTGATGAAGATTTTCAGCGTCTGTTCCGTTCCTGGTTTAATCAAGGTTTTTTGGTTCTTCGGGAAATTGACTGGCATACGCCTGCCAATATCCTCGAAAAGATTATTGCTTATGAAGCGGTCCATGAAATAAGTAATTGGTCTGAATTACGCAGTCGTCTGGAGCCTGAAGACCGTCGATGTTTTGCGTTCTTTCATCCTGCCATGCTCGATGAGCCGCTTATTTTTGTTGAAGTCGCGCTGACACAAAGCACACCGACAAGTGTTCAAAATGTGCTGGTGGCAGATAGAGACGTCATCAGCGAGCAAGCGGCAACGATGGCCGTTTTTTATTCAATTTCGAATTGCCAGAAAGGCTTGGCCGGTGTCTCCTTTGGTAACTTTTTGATTAAGCAGGTGGCGAAAGAGCTTTCACGCCAAATTCCTGGATTAGAAACCTTTCGCACATTATCGCCTGTGCCTGGATTTATGCGCTGGGTGGGTCAATCGGTATCGGAGTCTGGTGAAACCTCCGCATCCACAGAGTTAGACGACCAAATGACGATTGCTCTACGCGTTGCTCATCGAGTATCGGCATCTGACAAACCCGATTCTGACGACACAGAAGACGAACAAATAGCCAGTGCGGTTGCTCATTATTTGATTAATGAAAAGCGCGGCGATGATCTTCCGTTGGATCCTGTGGCCAGATTCCATCTGGGTAACGGAGCCAGCCTGGATGCGGTTATGCCGGGTGCGGATATTTCGGCCAAAGGTTTGAAACAATCTTCTGGCGCCATGGTGAGTTATCTATATAATTTGGATAAGGTCGAAGACAACCATGAAGCCTATGCCAATCATCAAACCGTTATCTATTCAAATGCTGTCGGGCAAGCGCTCGAACGCCAACGCCGACCTAAGAAGCGCGCCTCATGAGTAACTGCCTGTTTGACGCGCTGCAAACGGGCAGACAAGCAGGCAACGGTGAACTTTTTCTTAGGACAAGTAAATCCGGTTCGCTGGAATCCCTGGTCGACGATGCTGCCTTTTTCCATCGATCCGCAACCATTGCCACGGTGCTTGGCGAACACGGGGTTGTCGCAGGCGACAGGGTCGCAGTGCAAGTGTCCAAAAGCATTGATGCGTTGGCGTTGTACATTGCCTGTGTTCGGGTAGGTGCTGTTTTTTTACCGCTCAACACGGCTTACACCGAATCAGAGTTGGCGTACTTTATCGGAGACGCAACACCTAGCGTGTTCGTTGTTGATCCCAAGAGTGCTGAGGCGGGCGCGCGTTTGGTGTCTCCAGAAAAGCTATTGACCCTGGATGATGCCGGTGGTGGCACATTAGCAGCGGCTGCTGATTCGGCCCAAGCGATGGAAAAGGTGGTGCCACGTAGCGAGTCCGACTTAGCCGCTATTTTATATACCTCCGGTACAACGGGCCGATCTAAAGGCGCCATGCTGACGCATGGGAACTTACTGTCTAATTCCCGCACGTTGGTCAGCTACTGGCAATTTTCGGCAGACGATGTTCTGCTACACGCACTTCCAATCTTCCATACGCATGGACTATTTGTTGCGTCTAACATCATGCTTTTAAGCGGTGGTCGTATGTTGTTTCAACACGGCTTCTCAGTAGATGCCTTGCTTGAAGCCATGCCGCAGGCGACCAGTTTGATGGGTGTGCCAACTTTCTACACCCGCTTGCTAGCGGATGCTCGATTCGATAAGAAGATGGCGTCCCATATGCGTCTATTCATCTCCGGTAGCGCGCCGCTTCTTGCAGAAACTCACCGCGAATTTGAGGACAGAACAGGTAAGAAGATCCTCGAACGTTATGGCATGACCGAAACCAACATGAACACATCGAACCCTTACGAAGGCGAGCGTAGAGCCGGTACCGTTGGTTTTCCGTTACCCGGTGTTGATGTACAGATTGTTGACCCTGATACTCGGGCGCCGGTTGAGCAGGGTTCCGTAGGCATGCTGGAAGTCCGAGGCCCTAACGTCTTTAAGGGCTATTGGCAGATGCCGGAAAAAACACGTGAAGAATTGCGAGAGGACGGCTTCTTCATGACTGGCGATCTAGCCACTATCGATAAAGACGGCTACGTCACGATAGTTGGAAGGTCAAAAGATCTCATTATTGCCGGTGGCTACAACATCTATCCAAAAGAAATCGAACTGGTGGTTGATGATGTCGTCGGCGTTCTAGAGTCGGCGGTCATTGGCATACCGCATCCGGACTTTGGTGAATCCGTTGTCGTAATACTGGTTCGCGAAGATTCTAATGAAGGTCGAGCCCTCACGGAGGAATTTGTGATGAATTCCCTGTCAGGACAATTAGCTAAGTTCAAACAGCCTCAGCACATCCATTTTGTTGAAGAATTGCCGCGAAACGCGATGGGAAAGGTTCAAAAGAACCAGCTGAGAGAGGATTTTGGATAAACGCTTATGCGTCTTCTCAGCAATTGTTAATCGGAGCCGGGAAAATCCTTTTCCCGGCTACCCCCAAAATGCCTTGAGATTCCTCAAGTGCATGCCGTACAGACGTTAGACAGTACAGCGCCGTCATTCTTGTCGATGACTTGAAAACAATAACGACGCTACGGGGCTTAGCTGTACAACGACTAACGGTTAATGAGGAGCTATTCCGCTTGTTAGGGGAAAAATGAGTGGCAAACCCGAACTAGTCGAGAGCTGACGCACGTCTTGCTAATCCAATGGCCTTTCCCGGGTTGGATGCATTGACATGGGCAATCAGCTCAAACCCTCGTCGTTCCAACTTATTCTGTCGCCAGAAGTTGCCGTGGCGGAAAGGAAGATAGGCTAGTCCTATGAGTCCTAAAAGGGCAAAACCGATCGTGCAACCTTTCACCAAATTGGTCGCAGAACTTCCAGTATCCAGCCAATTGAGACCAAAGAATAGCAGCCCTGCTGCGATTATTATTCCCATCAGTGCGTAGACGATGGCTGTTCCGAACATGTGGCGGTAAATCAGGTAGGGAAGCGTAAAAAATAATGCCGACCAGGACACGCCATTCTTTACAGCCTGCAGTTTATTGCTTCTTCTATAGACGGAGTACTTGGTCCCAGATTTACCTTCCGTTAAATCGATAGGGAACTGCGTCTCTTTCCCACTCGCATTTTGTAAAGGCCGGGATTTCTCGGTATAGCTGCCGTAGCGCGCTGCACCGATAGACGCTGCTGTACCAACGGCCGCCATGTTGGCCCGTCCTGAAGGCTGCCAATCGGAATCCCATTCGGTTTGGTTCTCGGTAGACGAGACGACATCGCTGGGTTGCCCATGCATTTCATTGGCCTGACGCTGAAGCTCTTGCGTAAATCTGTCTTCGCTAGAGGCAGGTGCGGCAGCAGGTGTTGCAACTCTTTGCAGACTTGTCTGGGCTTTATCTGCATGGCTGTCATCTTCAAGCCAATCCATAGACTGAACCCCGGTGGCGTCAGTAAAGTCAGCTGTCAGCACATGGTCTGTGTCGTCGACAATAGTTGCCGAACCTTGATCGTCGCCCAGGAGTAAGTCCAGGTCTTCATCAGTCTCGCCGGATGATCGCTTGTGTAATCCGCTATCTCGCTCTTTTAACTGCTCCGGATGACTTTGGAAATATTCTTCTTCCATGGGAGAGACGCCAGACTGGCTGGTCTGGAGACTAGGCGAACTTGACGATTTATCGAACGTGTCTTCGAAATCTATTCGTTCTTCGCTGGCAATGCCGGCAGTGCTTTGAGACTGCCTGGTCATGTTGGCAATCTCTTCCATCAGCGCATCGTTCTCCGCCTGAAAGCTTTTGACACCGCTAAGTTCTCCAGAAGCCAACGACGCCTCCACACTGAGATCTTCTGAGGAGGCTGAATCGTTATCCATTTGGATCTCGTCATCAAAACTGATGCTGTCCAAATTTAATGTGGAATCGGCAGTCGTGTCTTCGGGTTCGGGAGCGTTGTGAATACCGGCTTCGCGTTCTGCCAGCAGTTCTTCTACTCGCAAATTTGTGTAGAGGTAGCGCGCCTCGTCGTGATCGTCGTGGGACAGGGCGCAGGCTCTTGCCCAGATATGCGCTTTGCGCCGATCCGAGTTAAGCTCGTCGGCTGCTTGCTGGTAGAGCTCTTCGTCGATCATGGCAATTTTCCGGACAGCGTTGGGCAATTCACAAGTTTAAGTGTCTGCCATTCGCTGTACAAGTGTGTAAAGGCAAATAAGGTATTAAAAAGGGTCGTTTTAATCGTGCTTGCCTGGTTCGTGCATAATAAAAGTTCTAACTGGAGCTTTTAATCGTGAATCAGCGACATCTCTGTAAGAATGTGTGCCCATAGATCCCATCCATTTTTATCGAAACTGCCTGCAGATGAGTGCATGTTCCAGACTGAAGGAAACTGCCAAGCATGATCGTCACGCTTAAGGATGTTGCAAAAAAAGCG
>CAZCKD010000077.1:0-15272 GCA_964498925.1 uncultured Granulosicoccaceae bacterium | reverse complement strand
TCAATACCGGATTTGAGTTTGTTACCAGCGCTTGAGTCATTAGATGTATCTGGTAACGAACTAACGAACGGTGTTTCCAACATCCTAGCGGCTCCTGCATTGCTCACCGTCGATATCAGCGAAAACGATTTCGTCTTCGATGACATTTCACCGGCTCATGACGCTCTACTCAACCAATTTTCATCGGATTACATCTTCAGTCCTCAAAACCCTGTGGATACAGAACGGACGGCAGACTTTGTTGACGATTCTTTAACCATAGAGATGGAATTTCTCGAGAGCTCCTCAGGCAATGAGACCTATCAATGGCTCAAGGATGATGTTGCGCTTTCCGGAGAAAATCAACGCAGCATGACATTGCTTGGACTTGATGAAATTCATAACGGTGAATACAGTTACGAAGTCACCAATACCGATGTTCCGGGACTCGTGCTTCAATCTCGTCAAATCACTGTTCAGGTCGATACGGACAATGATGGTCTGCCGAATGGGGTGGATACGGACGATGACAACGATGGGTATTCAGATGCTGACGAACTTGCCGCATCAAGTGATCCTTTAGATGCGCTTTCGACTCCCAGTAGTGTTGCGTTGCTGGCCGTTCTTGAAGACTCAAATTCAGCCGGGGGCGGGGCTAATGCCGATGGATCACCAATCACAGTGGATTTACTCAATCAGATTGTCGGTATAAGCGATATTGAACCGGCTAATGAAATGAGTTATCAAATTGCGATTGCGCAATCGCCTGTTTTTTCTATACCACCAACGGTTTTAGAAGTTCAAACCATAATTGATGAAGTAAATGCACGAGTTTTGGCTATCAACGAATTGGTTGATTTCTCGAATTCCGATTCTGCCAACGGAGCCGCTGAGGCTGCATTTTCGATAGCGCTTCTGACGAATATTTCCGGGCTTCAAACAGTCTTGCCAGAAAACGAATCGTATTATGCTTCTGCACTTCTCTCCTCGATAAATCTAGGTAGCAGTTCGTCACTGCTTAGTGTGCAGCTGTTAGTCAACGCGGCTAATTCTGAATCTGCTATTGATTCAATATTAGAAGACTCTCTATCGACTGGTGGGGGTGGAAATGGTGATGGGCAAGCGGTCACTATTGAACAGTTACAAATGATTATTGGTTTGATGGACGTAGACGTCCTTAAGGAATCTGATTATCAATTGGCGTTTCAGCAGTCTCGTACGCTGAGCGTACCTCCTACGATTGAGGAAATACAGCTGATTATCGATACTGTTAATGCTGAGGATTCGGAAGAGGTTGATGAATCGGAAAACGTAGAACCTCCAACGGCTATCGACACCGATGGTGATGGAGTGTTAGATGAAAATGATATGGATTCGGATAACGATGGTCTTAGTGATTCCGAAGAGGGTGCGGGTGATAGCGATAACGATGGTGTACCCAATTACCTGGATCTAGATAGCGACAATGATGGTATTTTCGATTTATACGAAGCGCGTTGGACCGCTAATTCAGAGACCGACCTTGATGCGAATGTAGACGGTGTTGTTGACTCATCGCTTAACGTTGGATCAAACGGTATGGCCGATCGTTTCGAAACACTGCCTGATTCTGGCATCTGGATTAGAGCATTTTCTGATGCTGATGGAGATCGAATACCTGATTTTCTGGATTTGGATTCAGACAATGATGGTTTGCTGGATACCATTGAATCGGCACATCGTGATGTTGATCTGGATGGCCGGTTGGATATAATTTCTAATGGTGTGAATGCTGGTGATCAGCCGTTCCCAGAATTTTTCCTGGATGATTCGTTTAATGATGTAAGCGAGTTTGGCGTTGTTGAAGGCGCCGGCTTTATCCCACGCGATTCCGATAATGATGGGCGAGCGGATTTTCGAGACCCTGACAGTGATAACGACAGTTTGTTTGATGTTGTTGAAGGATTTGGTTTCTTGTTTGATAGTGACGGCAACGGTGAGCTAGATGATTTCAATGACGCTGATGTTAATGGTGTTGATGACATCGTCGAAATGGGAATGATTGCCGCTGCAGACACTGATGGTGATGGCCAGATGGACGCAATAGAAATAGACTCTGATGCGGATGGTTTTGCCGATCTAGTCGAAAACGGTTTTGATGATATTGATGGCGATGGAAGAATAGATAATCTCGTCGATCAGAATAACGATGGTGTTGATGACTCGGTTGCCTTCCTATTCACTGCAATTCAGGACACCGATTCGGATGGCGTGCCCGATTTCCAAGACTCCGACTCAAACGGTGATGGAGTGAGCGATCTGATTGAAAGTGGCGCACCCGATCTAGATGGTGATGGGCGAGCAGATAGTCTGGTGGCCCAAACAGCACCCGATGAAATTGATAGCAACAATGCGCCTGATTTAAATCAAGCAAATCCGGATCACTTAGTACTTACCGGTCAGACAGGTCAGGGCTGTTCAGTTGGTGCTCTTAATACTAGCGGTCGATTCGATCCGCTATTCCTACTAATGCTTGGGTTTGCAATGATGTGCTGCCTGAGGGTGCGCCAGGGAAGGCTGCGTTCGTAAAAGTGTAAGACTACGAACTCATGGTAAGAGTTTTTTTGCCATGTACTCGTAGAAGTCCCAAACGGTTCCTTCCAGGTCTACAGGCGCCAAGTATCCGCGTGTCGCAAATCGGGAGCTTAAGCCTTTTTGTACATCGAGTAAGCGTTCTTTGTCTTCTTCATTAAACGAATTAGCAAATTCATACCGATCGTTTGCCTCACTGGTTTCAAATGCTTCATTCCTAGCGATAACATCCCATCGTGTTTGCAACTGAGATGGTCCGGTCGGCGTGATGCTCATGTACACAGTGGAGTTGGGTGAGACGGCGGCTACAAAAGAGGGGTAAATCCATATCAGCATGGATAAGGCCTTTTCTTCTTCTGTCATATCAGGGTGGACTTCGGTACGCCCTTCGTATGCCGGGTTGTAGTGGGCTTTATAACCCGTGTAGCCCGGTCCGCCGGGCACTTTCTCACACAGTTTTGTAGGCGTCATCGGGTGAAGCGTGTCTCTGTGTACGGGTGTCAGGTGATAGCCTTCTAGAAAGTTCTCGGCCAAACATTTCCAGTTTAAATCCCAGAGCTCGGTAGTCGGTTTGATGTGCCTCATCTCTTCAGGATGATAGTTCTCAACGTAGGCATCCAGTCCTTTGAGCTCGCTTAAAAACTCAGGTGCTTTTCCGTCTAAATTAACGAAAATCCAACCCATCCAGGTTTCTGATCGGAAAACGGGGAGCTTACATTTCTTGCTTTCAAAACCCGGTGTTTTATCAACGATGGGAGCCGCTATTAATGATCCGTCTAATCCGTACGACCAGCGGTGGTAGGGGCAAATGAACCGTTTACTGTTTCCACTGCCTTCGGCAATGATGCTACCGCGATGTCGACACACATTAGACATAACGACAACGTGCTCTTCGTCTTCTCGTGCGACGATGAGTGGTTCGTTCAGAATGTTTAACGTGTAGTAGTCGCCGACTTTGGCTACTTCATCAGCTCGACCCACACAAACCCAACCACTGATAAATAGTTTTTCTACTTCCTCATCAAAGATTGCTTGGTGCGTGTAAAAATTAGGCGGCATGCTGCGAGGCGTTGGATCTTCTCCATTTAGCCGTTCATCTAAGGCAGTAGCGACATCGTTTGGAATTTTCATTAAGTCTCAAGACCTTGTTGCTAGATATTCTCAGTGACTTGAGATTCTTGAAGAGAGATAGTGTGCAAAATCATAGTTGGGTCGTTCCAGGTGCGACAAAGGACCCGGTGAAGCCAAACCGGAACAGAGTCCCTTGTAAACCTTTTCGGTACATCCCTTGTCCTCTACATTGACTTCATCCAGCAGTGTCTTCAACTCAGCAAAATGAGCCTGGGATTCTTCATCATTAACGTAGTCAGGTGACATACCACCTCCAAACATTATGCGAACTCGATCAACTCCATCCGGGTGCAATGACAAGTACCAGAAATAGCCTGGAGTTAAGGTAATTAGTAGGCTTGGATAGATCGCCAGCAGGTAAGTTGTACGTCGGCGATCACCCGTCAGGATCACGTTGTTCTCGTGAGCCATAGCAATTTTTAGTGAGTCGTCTTTAAGTATCGTGTGATAGTTAAAGGCAGGAAGGCCGGGTGGGCAAACCATCTCTTCCAGTTTCGATAAACCACCGATTGTGCCCCTATGACAAACCGGTAGGTGGTAGCTCTCCATAAAATTTTCAGCGAGCACCTTCCAATTAGTATTCCAATTGTGCGTTTCGAAAAAAGTCTCCTGGTAGTGTTCCATACCGAAGTCACCAACCAGATTCTCGACATCAGCTAAGACTTCGCTAACGGGTGTGGCGTCAGGATTCAGGGATACCATAATCCAGCCTAACCATTCCTCACAGCGGATAGCGGGTAGGCGCTTTTGTTCTTTACAGAACGACGTGTTTTTCTCCATGGCTGGCGCTGCTCTCAATTGGCCGGAGAGCTCGTAAGTCCAAGCATGATAGGGGCACACAATGGAGGATTTATTACCACGTCCTTCAAGCAACGTGGACATACGATGCAGGCAGACATTCGACTGCGCGCGCAGCGTCCCTTGTTTATCACGAACTACCATGATGGGTTGCCCGGCCAGTTCCAGTGTTAGGTAGTCTCCGGAATTAGCTAGAGCGCTTGCGCGGCCGGCACAGAACCAATCTTGTTGAAAAATATTCTCCAACTCCAGTTGAAGAAAGTCTTCGTTTTGATAAACGCTACGTGGCATCGCCTGCGCTTCTTCAAACGGCGAGCTGACGTTGTCTGCAAGTTCTTGTGCGGCTGAAAGTTTTGAAGGCATGTTGCGGTAGGCGTGTTTTATGCGCAATTGATAATGGTTGTCTGTGGAAGATTAGAAGCTAATCAAAAGCCGTGCTACGGTCAACACTGAAACTGGTCAAAAAAGGTGCATTTTGTCGCTTCCGAGACACGTTCTTGTTAATGATGACAGAAATACCGGATTTTCGACTTTTTCGATTTATTTTCATGTGATTGTCGAATTTGGCGACCCCCGTTCGTTTACTAGGTACAGACACAATAATTTAGTGCTGTAAGTCGCTCATTCAAGCCTATTTTGGCTGAAATAATCGGAGAAATATCATGCAATACATGTGTTTAATATATTCCACTGAAAATACAGGCCCTCAACCGGGCACAGAGGCTTTTGGTGCCTACATTCAGGAGTATCAAGTATTTACCCAGAACTGCGTTGACGCGGGTGTTATGAAAGCCGGGGATGCCTTACAGCCGGTTTCTACAGCGACCACCGTGACGCAGGAGAACGGTAAGGTCGAGATTACCGACGGGCCGTTTGCTGAAACCAAAGAACAGTTGGGTGGGTACTATTTGCTCGATTGTAAAGACCTGGACGAGGCACTCGAATATGCAGCCAAAATTCCCAGCGCTCGGCATGGGCGTGTAGAGGTTCGACCGGTAATGGTCTTCGATAACTAGACCGGCGCTTACAAGGGTTTATCAGCTCAATTGTCATGCTGCCCCCATTTCCTCTTAACCAAGCCATTAACCAGCTCGTCCGAGAGGAATGGGGGCGGATACTCGCCTCCTTGATTGGATCACTGGGTGATATCCAGCTTGCTGAGGACGTGCTGCAGGATGCCGTGGAATCCGCCTTATTGCGTTGGCGTGAAAACGGCATACCCGAACAGCCGGCGGCCTGGCTTTTAACGACAGCGAAGCGTCGCGCTATTGATAGATTCAGGCGTCAATCTCGTTTTGAAAAACTACAGCCGGAGTTGGCTTATTTCCTTGAGATGGAAGACGAAAATAACAACCTGCAAGCTGAATGGGAGGCTGGGGAAGATATTCCTGATAAACGACTGGAGCTGATATTCACGTGTTGCCATCCAGCGTTAGATCAAAAAACACAGGTTGCGCTGACGCTTCGCTCATTGGGTGGTTTGAGCACTGATGAAATCGCTCGCGCGTTCCTCGATAAGACAAGCACGATGGCGCAACGTCTAACTCGTGCAAAGCACAAGATAGCCATTGCCGGAATTGCTTATGAGGTACCGGACATGAATAAGCTACCTGAGCGATTAAACGGCGTTCTCGCTGTTTTATATTTTATTTTCAACGAAGGCTACTCCGCCAGTTCGGGCGATTCACTGACGCGCACGCATTTGTCAGATGAGGCTATTCGCTTGTCGAGAGTCTTGCGATCACTATTGCCTAATGATGCAGAAGTGGCAGGTCTTTTATGCCTCATGTTGTTGCATGACTCCAGAAGACGATCACGGGAAGATGAATCGGGAAATATGATCATGCTCGAATTTCAGATTCGCGCATTGTGGGACAAAGCAAAAATAACCGAAGGTACTGAATTACTTAAGCAGACCTTATCGATGGGCAAGGTCGGCCCCTTTCAACTTCAGGCTGCTATCAGTGCGCTTCATGCTGAAGCCGCGGCTTGGGATAAAACGGATTGGCCTCAAATAGTGGCGCTTTACGAGTTGTTGTATGCCATGCAGCCGTCTCCTGTTATCAGAATCAATCAGGCTGTTGCGGTGTCATACGCTCAATCGCCTCAGCAGGCGCTGCAGTTACTCGATACCATCGAAGAAAAATCTGTCGTCGATCAATACCAACCTTATCGAGTTGCACGCGCCGCATTTCTTCATCAAGTTGGCGAAAAATCACAAGCGAGAGAGCAACTGTCACTAGCGATAGACGCGACTGATAATGAACGTGAAAAAGAATTTCTGACGAATAGGCTAAATACTGAGTATCAGTAGGTGCAGTCAGTTAACGCTGCGACAACTTCTCTTTATTTCAAAGCTGTTTTAATAAGTCAGCAAAGACATCTTCGAGCACTGCCTGTTCGCTCTGGGTTCCGATACCTACTCTAAGGAATTGATCTTGCGGAGGCAGCATCGGTTTTCTCATGAAGATGCCTTGTTCAGCTAACAGTTTGAGCATCCGTACAGCTCTGTCGCTGCTTCCCAAATCTACCGCTACAAAGTTAGTAAATGATTCAATGTAGGGTAACTGTAGGCTGGAAGCCATGGCATAGATGCGCTCTCGTCCCAGTTCCACTTCACGACGCACCCGGGGCAACATGTCATCATCTTTCAAAGATGCCGCAGCAGCGATTTGCGCCAGTTTGTTTACGCCGAAATGATTGCGAATTTTATCGTACGCCCTAATGATATTCTCGTTGCCAAATGCATAGCCAATACGCATTCCAGCCATGCCGTAAGCTTTGGAAAACGTCCGAAACCTCACAACGTTTTCTAATTGCGTATCAATTTTGAGCGTTTGCTCTTCAGACATGAACTCGCCGTAGGCTTCGTCCAGCATGAGAACGCATTGAGGTGGTAGATTATCAATGAGCGTCTGGATGTCGGTAGGCTTCGTACGGGTGCCCATGGGATTATCAGGGTTGGCTAAATAGACTAGGCGTGCACTATTTTCTTTTGCTGCCTGTGCCAAGGCTTCCGGATCCTCATGGTGGTCTTTGTACGGGACGGTATGTATCGCGCCACCGACGGCTTTAACATGAAAGTTAACAGTGGGATAAGCCCCATGTGAGGTGACCATGACATCACCGGGATTTAGGAATAGGCGAGTGGTTAAGCCCAGCAAGGAATCTATACCTGAATCGACACGCAACTCAGGGTGTGTGATTCCAAGACGTTGGCAGAGCAGTTCTTTGATCTCGAAACTTAAAGGGTCGCCGTACCAACTACAACCCTCTATGCCAATTGCCTCCCGCAATGCCTCTGTAGCCAGCGGGCTTATGCCGAAAGCGCTTTCGTTCGCACCCAGTCGTGCTTTGAACGTGCTGCCCATTTGTCGTTCCAGCTCTTCGGGTGCAACAAATGGAACCGTTTCAGGTAATGCGTTTACAACCGCGCTAAATGATATGTTGTTATTTTTCTGAGTCATGTTATCGAGCCAAACGTCTAAGTGTCATTTCACATCGCGTATTGAGTAAGTCGATGATTTTTTCGATGACGGGGTAATTTTGATGGTTTTCTTCGGTTGAGTTTTTGTAGAGTTTTTCCGCACTTTTTGGAAGCTGCTTGGCGATGAAGCCTACGCGTTTTAAAGTCTGTGGTACAGAGAGTCCGTTGTGCTCAGCAAACTGTTCCCAGTGCCTGGGCATGATGCCTTTAAAGGTGTATTGACTGGCTATTTTCATAGCCATTTTTTCGGTGAGCTCACTGTATACGGCCGTTGAAAGAATGTCGTATAGCGGCGCTAAGGTCGGGCGATTATTGCTGTACAACACCGAGAAGTTTTTAGCATGAGCATCATGATTACCGATAAGTGCATTAAATATAACGGCATCCAAAAATTGTAAAACTGACGGCGCTGCAGGGCGGGTTGTGTCTCTAATGAGTTGAAAGCAGTCCGCAAAATCTGGTCCGCCTTCATGCTGGTACTTTGCATCAGAGGGTCGTCCCATGGCCTGACAGAAATCTTCTTGATGAATACGAGATGCAGATTCTGAATCTGTGTGAGTTCTGTCGTAGCGTTCAACCAAAAGAAACGTGTGCTCGCCAGCAGTGCTTATTAGTGAGCGCGCCGTATTGAAGCCTAGGCTCGCTGCTAACTGCAAACAAAAATGCTCATTACCGACGCTGCCATCCAGTGTGGATATGGCTGATTTGAGTATGTGCGTGCTGGGCGTACCGTTCATCGCGAGACCGATTTTATCTCCTTGTAAAACGACGGGTAGTTTGTCCTGCGCACCTGCCAGAGATAATCTTAAACCATCATCTCCGGCAAGCATGGGGCGCCGTGGGAGATCTTGTAATATCTTTACAAGTTCATCTTCGTCAAGCCAATGTATGGCGTTTTCTGAGGTCGGTCTTGGGTTTTGTCCTGGTTCTAGGAACGTCACAGCTCCTGCGCATTCGCCACCGATTTCATTTAGAAGGCCGAACGAGTTGCCGTCTGATAACTGAAATTGTCGGGCGAGCAATTGTCGAAGCTCACCCTCGGGCAACAGGCCTGCAAAAAAAGGACGACACTGCTCATCGTTGAAAGGATCGTTCTGCAATGGAAGCGAGCAGGATAGTGGCTGTGTCGCCTTGTTCTCTAGCCATGCAGCGTCATAAGTAAATGTGAGCTTTCCATGGTGTTGTTGCAAGGTACCAACGAGGCGGTCGAACAGAAAAACGTTGAGTTCTTTTGTCATTGCCTAGAATGTCGCGTTACTGCCCGGTGACGGAGCCTTGCCTTCGTCGTCAGATTCTTTAGGTTCTGGCAGTCCATTCAACATCACCTGGCCGCCTAGAGAATCTATTACTCGAAGTACTAGCGCCAGCTGCACGGTGGGCTTGCCGGCCTCAAGATCTACGATAAATCGAGTACCCACACCGGTAGCTAACGCTAATTGCGGTTGGGTTAGGGAGAGGCGCTTTCGGGCGTATCGAATAGCGTTGCCGAGTTCGGTTGAGTCAGATATTGCAATCATGATGTTCCCGTTCGGGAAATATTTGATGTGTTAGAGCAAAATATACACCAAACAACCCGATCGGTAAAGTTTTCTCTAAAAAGCGGCTAATTTGAAACTAATTGCCCGATCGGGAATATTTATTAAGTCTTCAACCCTCCATATGGGCTTTAAGACCCTGCAGTGAGAGTTGCATGCCTTTTCGCAGCTTTGAACCGATCAGCAGTCCGAAAATGGAAGAAAGCAGCCCCGTTAGCACGATTTTGTTGGTCACATTGGTTTGTTCGTTAACCGCCTCTAATTCATGGATAAATTCCATTTTACAAAGCGGTATTCGGCACTCGACGGTGAATGTGCGGTTCGGCGTTAGTTCGGATATGACAATGGCCGCTTCAGGTTCACCTTCTGGTTTAATCTTGCCTGAGGTGCCGACAGCAAACGGTCCATCCAAAGAGGCCGATTCTGTTTCAGGATCCCAGCTAGCCCAGTTAGAGACGTCCGAATAAACCGCGAAAACCGCATCGCTGCTAGCGTCAATTCTTATTGAGTCTTCGTATTTCATAATCTTAAGTATTCACTAATACGTGTATTTTTCGGTCAGCTAGAAATTCACCAACAGTGGCCCCGTATGCTTGCATATGCGGGGCTTTGGAATGAGCGTCCAGGTCGGCAGCTGTTTCCCATTTTTCAATAACCATAAAGGAATCCTCACCCAACATGGAATGAAAATCGCCTAAGTAGGCGTTGTCCACAACCGGCTGATACTCAATACAACCCTGTTCAGCATGCACCAGAGGTACGATTTTTCTAAACTCCGTCAGTACTGTTTCGCGTTTTCCGGGAAGCGTGGTTATAAGGGCGACAACGTGGACCATAAGTTTTATCTCTATAAAATGTGTAGAGGAAAGCTAAATGAATTGACAGAACCAAATAGGCTGGAAAACCCCTACATCGGGGAACATTCTTCCACCTAACTTACACGTCTTTGGCAGATAAATGAACCAGTGTTTCAAGATGTGCGGTCTGCGGAAACATATCCAAAGGCACCAAGGAATTCACTTGATACTGGCTTTCCGTCAATCGTTTAAGGTCTCTGGCAAGCGTTGCCGGGTGACAGGATACGTAAATGATTTCGGCAGGTTTGTGCGAAATGATCTGTTGTGTAACAGATTCTGCCAGTCCTGATCGAGGTGGATCCACGATGCACAAACTCTGTTCCATGGGTAGCTTGTGAATAATTTTTTCAACCGGTGTCAGATGATAAGCGGCATTAAAAAGCGCAGAGGCTTGTGCACTTTGTCTGGCAGCATCGATATTGTCTGCTGCTGAGTCCACGCCGATAACTCTTTGTTGTGGGTTCGCTGCAGCAATCTGGTTGGTCCATGTACCTCGACCGCAATAAAGATCTACGACCGATTCGCAGTCTGAGTCAGCAACCAGTTTTAGAACTCGTGTGGACAGTATGTCGCTGACCTCCGTGTTGATTTGTCGAAAACCCAACTCGGTCGAATTGTTATCGTTAACCGGAACGACCATGACTTCGTCGTCCACCACGGCCACTTCAACGCGCCCTGAGTAGCCTTCTTTATTGTCAGATGCCAGCCACTGGTTGATGGACTCGTCGGCTATTTCGCATCGGTCTATTGCAATTCTCTGATCGCTTTTGCGATGTTTGTAATGAAACTGGCCACCTCGGATTTCCCCTTGGATACGATTCCGATAACCAAAGGTGCGCTCTCCGTGAACCATCGGTTCCAACGTTATACCGTCCAGTCCACCGATGCGTTTTAAGGTGTCTTCCAGTTGTTCTTTTTTCGCCAGGAGTTGTTCACTGTGCGGCACATGTTGCCAGTCGCAACCACCGCAGCGTCCGAAGTACTGGCATTGCGGTTCAATTCGCTGCTCGCCGGGCTCGAGAATTTCTACGATTTGGCCCAGAGCGTACGTTTTCTTGCGCTGTGTCAGTTTGACCTTGAGGCGGTCTCCCGGGAGTGTGTAGGGGACAAATACAACGCGCTGGTCAATTCTGCCTAAACCGTCTCCTGAGTTCGTCAGTGATTCGATCAAGATTTCGCATTCTTTAGCCTCTGCAGGCGGCTGTTTACGGCGGTATTTGTTCCAGCCAGCTTTGTCCTTCATGGGTATATCAGATCTTAGATGTCTATTAATCCGCCAGTATAGGGGAATTTTGGTTATGCTCTTTGCCAGTCTTTGATTTCAAATGCCTACCGATGTTTGATACCAGCGAAAAGAGCAACCGTCTACTGCTGCAGCTCGAGGAATTCATGCAAGCGCATGTCTATCCCAACGAGAAAACGCACGCTGAACAACTGGATAGTGCGCAACAAAGATTCTCTACTTTGCCTTTGGTGGAAGAGCTAAAGGGTAAGGCTCGCGAGGCGAAGCTCTGGAACCTCTTTGTACCGGTAGAACACCAAGAGTATTCTTTGCATGGAGGGCTGACTTTTTCTGAGTATGCGCCTTTGGCAGAGCAGATGGGGAGAGTGTTGTGGTCTGCAGAGGTATTTAACTGCAGTGCACCGGACACAGGCAACATGGAAGTGTTCATGAACTTTGCCAAGGATGATCAAAAGCAGCGTTGGCTTCAGCCATTGCTTGCGGGTGAAATTCGTTCTTCGTATGCGATGACCGAACCCCATGTTGCATCAAGTGATGCTACCAACATTGAAACCGATATAAGGCGCGATGGTGACAGCTGGGTATTGAACGGTCATAAGTGGTTCATTACCGGTGCTATGAATGAGCGAACCAAAATATTTATCGTGATGGGTAAAACCGATGCTGAAAACAGTAACCGGCATTTGCAACAATCACAGGTTTTAGTACCCAAAGACACACCTGGTGTCAGCATCATACGGCCCTTAACAACGCTGGGTTACGACGATGCGCCCTTGGGCCATGCGGAAGTCAGGTTCGATAACGTAAGGGTTCCTATCGAGAACATGTTGTTAGGAGAAGGGCGAGGCTTCGAGATCGCACAAAGTCGATTAGCACCCGGACGTATGCATCATTGCATGCGGCTTGTCGGTTCTGCGCAGCGATCCTTAGAGCTTGCATGCCAACGAGTCAGTGAACGAACCACATTTGGTAAGCGCTTAAGCCAGCATCAATCTGTACGCGAAGAGATAGCTAAGAGCTTTTCTGATGTTCAGATGGCCAGATTACTCGTCATGCAGACGTGTCACTGTATTGATACTAAAGGTGTTTCTAATAGCATCGATATGATTGCTGCCACAAAAACAACGATACCGTTGCTGGTACAAAACGTTATAGATCGCTGTATGCAAATGCACGGCGCAGGTGGGCTTACATCCGATTACTTTATGGCTGAGGCGTTTAACTATGCCAGGTGGTGTCGCCAGGCAGACGGGCCCGATCAAGTTCATCAGATGGCACTGGGAAAGATGGTTATTAATCAATACTCATCTTGAAGCGGCATGAATGAATCGCCTGATCAGTCTCAATTGTTTGACTTGAATTGTGACGTCCTGGGTGCTTATCTGGAAGCACACATACCCGGATTCGCAAATCTCACCACAGCGCAGAAATTTGCCAAGGGTCAGTCAAACCCCACTTACAAGTTGTTGGCTGATACCGGCAGCTACGTCTTGCGACGAAAACCTCCGGGTGAACTACTGAAGTCTGCGCATGCAGTAGACAGGGAATATCGGGTTATTACAGCGTTGCATGGCTCCGATGTCCCCGTCGCGAAGTCATACCATTTGTGTATGGATGAAACGGTTATTGGAAGTGCGTTCTATGTCATGGAGTATGTCGACGGACGTGTTCACTGGGATCCTGCGCTGCCTGAGTTATCAGTCTCTGAGAGGGCTTCGCACTATGCGTCAATGAGCAAGGTTTTGGCAGCGGTTCACTCAGTAGATTTACAACAGTTTGGGCTGAGTGATTTTGGTCGTCCCCAAGGCTACCTATCTCGGCAGATTGCACTTTGGAGTAAACAATACCGTGCCAGTGAAACCGAGCTGCTGACTGACATGGAGTGGTTAATCAGCCATATTGACAGCAAAACCCCAGATAACGATGAGCGAGTAGCCTTGGTTCATGGTGATTTTCGTCTCGATAATATGATATTTCATTCCCAAACTTCTGACGTTCTCGCGTTAATGGATTGGGAGCTTTCAACGTTGGGACATCCATTTGCAGACTTGGCTTATCAATGTATGCAGCTGCGTATGCCACACGATGGAATCATGTCCGGATTGGCAGGAGTGGATAGAACCGGCACGGGAATACCCAGTGAAGAAGCTTATGTGTCGAGCTATTGTGAGGCCATGAATATTGAAGAAATACCGCATTGGGATTTTTATGTGGCATTCAGTTTTTTTCGTTTTGCTGGAATTCTGCAAGGGGTTAAAAAACGTGCCATTACGGGAAACGCATCTAATGAAAAAGCGCTTGTATTGGGTGAGCTCGTTGCACCTTTAGCGGGTATGGCTGTGGAGCTATTACGTAAATGACTATGACATCGAATATGCTGGCAGGTAAGATTGCGTTGGTTACCGGCGCATCAAGTGGACTAGGAGCACACTTTGCTCAGGTCTTAGCCTCTCAGGGTGCAAGTATTGCACTAGCCGCTCGGCGAGGCGACAAATTGCAATCAGTGTCAGAACACATCGACTCGAAAGGTGGCAAAGCCATAGTCGTCGATCTTGATGTGACGAGTGAGGCCAGTGTTGAAGCGGCGATTTCGACCATTAGCGGAAAACTGGGTGTTATAGATATCTTGATTAATAACGCCGGCATTGCCGATTCACGCACTTTTTTAAAGTTGGATGAAGATAGTTGGCATAACACGCTTAGCGTTAACCTCAACGGCGCTTGGCGAGTAGCCCATCGCGTTAGTCAATTAATGGTAGCCTCGAAGGTGCAGGGTAGTATTGTTAATATCTCTTCGATATTAGGTGTGCGGGTTGGTTTTGGTCATTCAGCCTATTCAGTATCAAAAGCCGGTGTTGTTCAAATGACAAAGGCGATGGCCTTGGAGTTGGGAAAGAAAGGCATCCGCGTCAACGCACTATGTCCCGGCTATATAAAAACCGACATCAACGCAGACTACTTTTCGACAGATGATGGAAAAGAATATCTGAAAAGCACACCGGCAGGTCGCGCCGGAGAATTGAGCGAGCTGGAGGGTCCACTACTGCTTTTATGCTCGGAGGCAGGCTCCTTTATCAATGGTGTCGCACTGCCTGTAGATGGTGGGCATTTAGTCTCTTCGTTGTAAGAACGACTCGACTATCTTCGTAGAAAGCTTGCACCAAGCACGAACCCACATTCATTATCTGGAATGTTGGGGTTGTTCTCAGAAATATTAAAATGACAGACTGCGCCTGTATTGATTTGCAGGTGGGTGCGTACGTCGAATTTCATGATAAAGCTGGCTTGAACAATATGCTCTAAATCATCGGAGTCTACGATGAAAGGCTCACCTCCACGATTGAAGTATATCGCACTGCCATCGTTAAAGATCCCGCCTCCGCCGCTACCATTTAAAACAAAATCGTTGTAACGTGAATTGATATATCTCAATTCACCGGTGAGTCCCAGCGAGGTATTTTCCGGCTTGATAGATGCGAGGACTCCGACATAGACTCCATCGATAGTACCTCCACCTTCGGGCGTTAGTACATTGTCGCCGTTCTCGGAAATTTGAAATGGTATGTCTGTATCGATGTCACCGGAGAACATCCCACCGATAGCGGCAAACGCCGTTCCGTTTTCTCGTTCTATAAAGGTGTACCGAGTCCAACCGGAAGAGATGCTCTCGA
>CAZCKD010000076.1:9695-15346 GCA_964498925.1 uncultured Granulosicoccaceae bacterium | reverse complement strand
GTTACATCGAGAACAGCGAATGGCGAATCTGCAGAAAACAGAATTCGAGGCTCCATCGCTTCCAGATGGAAACTTAACGAATCCTCGCTCGACTTGTTAACACTATTCGACATAGTGGAACTAGTGCGTGTATGGGTGAGCGGTAGCCGTGCTCGCTGTATCAACTGGTGCAGACGGATTAGCAGCGGACATTTTCGGGTCAAATGCTATCTGACAACGTTGACCCGCTGGTATCTGGTAATCGACATTGGCAATTTTCAATCTCACACCAAAGGTGCCACTACGGGTATCTAGCAGCGGATCTACCACATCTACTGTTGAAGTTAACGGCTCTCCACTTGCGTTGAGCTCTGGAAACAGACTGGCCTTGTCTCCTACCTTAATGGTGCCGAATAATCGTGCAGGTAAAACAACTTCCACCCGTAAAGGGTCCAGCTGCGCGATTTTCATCGCAGGGTTGTCGTGAATAAATTCGCCGGCAAAGGTTAACTGCGACACTACAACACCGTCCACTGGACTACGAAGCGTCCGGCGGTCGAACTGTCTCTTCATACGCTGAAATTCCAGCTGTAGCAGCATATTATTTTCTTTTGCCTGTGTCAGAGCAGCACTGGCGATACGAAAACGCGCCGTTGCTTCATCTCTTTGCTGCGATGACACTACCTTTCGGCTGTGCAGATCCTTAAATCGTCCAATATCGAGTTTGGCTAGTTTAAGGTCTGCTTCTCTAGCAGATATTTCACTATTCATCAAAGCACGCGCTTCTGCAAGCTCTACCTCAGCATGCTCAACACCGGACTCAAGTGTTGCCAACGCTTGTCCCTTGGTCACCTTCTGGCCCCGGTCAACAAGCAACTCCGATACGATGCCTTGAACAGGGCTACCGACCTCAGAGGTTACCCAGGGTTCAATGAGGCAATCCAAGGCTTCATCGGTCATGGGGTTAGCAGCAGACAACGTTGCCGATAGGCTGCACGTTAGTAAGCCGGTTATAAGCAGCGAATATCGAGACAACATAAAGCGGCTTACCTTCCGAAAGTTGTACGCATCCTTACCAAATAGGTTACAAAGAGATTTACGAGCAATTCGGTTAGTCATTAGTACCTTCATGACATGTGTTCCTGTTCTCCGCCAAACGCGAGGTAACGATCGATATTTTTTCGAGACTTGAAATTTGCTAATCGTTCTTTCCGGTGTCTATTTTCAATCCTTTGCTGTGAAAACCGGATTAACTTATTGACGATCATCTGGCTATTAACACGCAACGATAGCCGGCATAGAAAACGGATTAATGCTGGCATTGCACTCACAAGGAATGTATCGTCGAATGAGACGAATGATTGAGTTGATCCGGGTTCCCCCTGACGTGCAGCTCGACCAAAAATCTGCTTGTCAACACGCATCGAATCGTTAAAGGAAAGATTGATTACATGTAAGCCGCCTACATCAGTAACACCGGGGCCAAGTGAAATATCTGTTCCGCGTCCCGCCATACTAGTGGCAACGGTAATAGCACTCGCCCGCCCTGCCTCAGAAACGATCTGCGCTTCTTCTACGTCCTGATAGGCGTTCAACACCTGGTGATCTAAACCAGCTTCCTGTAGACGCTTAGAGACGTGTTTAGATTGGTCAACTGTTCTTGTACAAATTAGAACGGGTTGGCCACACGTGTTACGTTGCGTAACCTCTGCCACCAAACGATTCAGCCGCTGTTCATCATCTGTAAAACACAGTGTTTCATTATGTACACATTGGCTCTCTTTATGTGGTTCAACAGTAACCACATCGATGCCATAGACCTGAAGTAACTCATTTTTTACGTCTTTTAATGTGCCACTGATTCCCACCAGATCAACATATCGATTAAAGAAATGCTGAAAAGGGATTGAGGCTAACGTGGTTTGTTCAGGCGTTGGCGTACATTTCTCTTTTAATTCCAGTAGCTGATGTAGGCCGAATTGCAATCGTCTATCGGGTAAGGATCTACCCGTGTTCGCATCCAGCAGCTCTATTGCTTCGTTACGGACAATGTAGTCTTTGTCTTTTACAAACAAATGCAAGATGGTAAGAGCCTGAATAACACGCTCATCGCGGTATCGTGACGACTGCCAAACATGAGAAACGCTAGCAGCCATTCGTTTCAGCGCATCACGTCCTTCATCACTTAACTCGATTGTTCGGGCGGTCTCGTGGATATCAAAATGAACAACATCGTTTAACTGTTCAGCCAACCCAAGGGCTATTGCACCTTCAGTTTCATCCTGAGCAGAAACCTCCCGCGTTGAGGCCAATACTAGCGGTACGCGAGCTTCATCAATGAGTAAGCTGTCAGCTTCATCAACAATAGCCATACACAGCCCTCGTAGCATAGGAGCATTGGTCTCTTGAGTGAAAGGCATCGCGAGTTCTCCGAGTCTAGAGGCCAGAGAACAGGCAGTTGTTTGTCTCGACAGAGCATCATTCAACCAGTCGAAGGCAACCTGTTTTCCGGTCACATACACCACGTTTTGAGCATATGCATTACGGCGTTCTTTTTCCGTATTGATGCCTAATGCAGAGTCAACGCTCAAGCCCAGCGAGGTATAAAACGATTCGAAACACTTTGCGTCTCGTTCTGCCAGATAATCGTTAGCCGTGATAACGTGCACCGGCGTACCAGCCAGAGCGACAACACCCGCTGCCAATCCAACCGCTAAGCTCTTTCCTTCGCCCGTTTGCATTTCTACGCTGAATCCACGCAGCATAAGTCTGGCCGCAAGCATTTGGTTTTGACGCGGCTTAAGTCCTAAGCGCAATTCAGCCTCGACACAGAGATGGGCAAGCGTTTGATCTAGCAATTCTTCACTTGGCTTCTTTATCCGCAGCTGACCAACGATTTCATCCAATTCTGTTTGCCGAGACTCTGTTGTCATAGCGTCGAGCGCTTGAATAGCCCGCGACATAGACGCAAACCAGTCCTGAGACTGCTTTTCCCCAAATTGTTGCTGCCGGGAACGCCACCTGAGTAGGAAAAGATCCAAACCACTTCGGTTATCGTCCATTTCCGGTCTTGTCGGTGCGGGACCTCGCTTTAAACCGGGTCGAGAGAAACGTAAACCAAAGGCTGACGGTAGATATCGCGTTACCGTGTCCACGTAGTTTGATGGAGTGTGTGCTAATGGGTAGTTCATAACTCAACCCCTTTGCCTATCACCTGGTTTACCTGCGCGGATATTCGTTCGATAACCGGGGTTGATGTGTAAACAAACCGTACCCCGACATGGGCACCCACTGGCATCTCACCCGCACTTTCAGGCCATTCCAACTCGTAGTCAAAAACCGGGGTCAGCAACAGACTGCCATCACCCTCTGGGTCGGCTAGATGGGACCCTCCACCCGTTGAGCTTAAGGCGGGAGTAGCTACTCTTTTACTGGCTTTGGGTGTACGCCGTATAACCGTAGTTTTATGCACGCTTGCCGAGCCTTGTACACCAGGCACACGAATTTCAATGTGATCAAGCGCATTGTCGGCGTGCTTTACCAGCTTTTCATCAAGCGCCACGCGGATGGTACGCCCTGTATTGGGAACAACATACGCAACAATATCGCCGCGGTTTACCGAACGACCCGGTAAAGCGGCGGTTCCAACGACATCGAATCGCCCAGCAATTTTCGCAATTTTTCGAGTTTCTTGAAGTCGCCTACTCGCATCTTCCAAAGCCGCTTCACTGGCTTTTATCTCGACATCAATCGCCCCCCTTGCCAACGGATCTCGTGTAATCATACCCGCACGTTTGACCAGCAACTCATCTACCTTGGCTTGTAATTCTTGATAGTGTGTTTTCGCGGCAGGGTCGTTACACAAGAACAACTCCTCACCCATCTTCACATCGGCACCCGGCTGTATATAGCTTTCTTTAATTTCACATGCACTACTAGCGCGCACCAAAGCGGCATCAGGTAACCAGACCACTCCCTGCGTCACACTGGAATGTGGTACCGGCAGCATAAATGCACCACCTAGAATCAACAAAGGAATCATCAGAGTCATGGTGGCAGCTCTAAATGAACGGTAGACAGGGTCGCGCACCAGTGCAAGCATGGCTCGCCAAACCGGTTGAATGACTGCTGCGAAAATCGCAAACGCTGCGAGAAGTACACCGATAAAAAACCAACGATCACTCAACATCCAGGCAATCGAAAGCAGCAACAGTGTTCGATAGACTGATGACGATATGCCATACCCCCAAAGCCATATTTTCTCACTAAGGCTTTCGCCTCTTTCTCCAGGTCTGACATCACCACTAACCAGCCGCCTAAATGAATTGTTCAGCGCTTTACGCCCACGATCAGCTAGGTTAGGTATTTCGATCCAGTCGGCTAAAAAATAATAACCATCAAATTTAAGGAGCGGATTCCCGTTGAGCAGTAACGTAGAAACACCTCCAATCAGAAACATCAGCAAACCGATTTCTTGAATTAAACCGGTTGAATAAATCCACAGTAATAGACCGATTGCGGCAAAAGCCAATTCAATTAAAATTCCAGCAGAACTGACCAACATGCGATCGTACTTATTAGGAAATAGCGAACTTGCACTTGCATCAACGTATGGCAATGGCAATAAAACCATTAGCGCTATTCCGGTTTCATGCACGCTACCACCGCGTCGTTTTACTGCCAATGCGTGGGCAAGTTCATGCACTAGTTTCATAGTAGGGTAAATCAGCATGAACATAACCGCGTTACGGGAACTGAATACATCAGCACTCACGATAGCTGCGACTAGTGCGTTACTATGAGTAATCATGCCTAACGCAGCAAATCCAATCAGCAATAACCACAGGATTGCCGAATAGCGCGAAAACACCCATCGTGTAACCCCGTCAAGTTGGCCTAGCCAACTGTCCGGATCGTGTAAGGCAAAGCGCACATACAATGGATTCAGGAATTTTTGTCGAAGCTGATTAGCGCGTAGCTTCTGACGTCGTTCATACATCCGTTCAGCAGCTACCCGTCTGTTAAGAACAATCAGTTCAGCAGCATAAAGTTCATGAAACAACGCAATTAATTCATCTTGTGTAGGCGCTTCCTGATCACGCTGGGCAACAGCCTGCTCCCAAAGCTGACCCACCGTGGTCTCGCCATCCAGCTTATCAATCAGCTCATAACTGATGGCGTCCAGTCGATGACTGACCGTCGTAGAGCGTCGATGCAATAAATAGGAAACACGCCCGCGATAGATATGTCGGGTAACTTCTACATCAGATGCTATCGTGGGACTAACATCTCTTACTCGATGCCATTGCGCGCTAAATAGAGATGAATGCTTCATCCTACAAAACGCCACCAGAGTTCAGAGAGCCGCTGACTTAGTTTCCGCGTCCAGGCGCCGATGGCGTTTGACGTGCCACCATGAAGACGTGCCACACCACTCTGACCGGGACGTAGCGAGGTATCAGGCTTCGTCATAGTCGCCCTGACGCGAAATTGACTGGCTCCATCGGCTGTCTCTGCGACCGGATGAATTGCCGTCACGATGATCTCAACCGCGTCGCCGGGATTAGAACGGAGTGCTAACTCGCCTACTTGTCCTGCAAAAACGTCATGTACATCAGACTCATCAACAAGAATATGTACCTCATAATCATCGTTCGGCGCAATTTCAAATA
>CAZCKD010000076.1:0-9595 GCA_964498925.1 uncultured Granulosicoccaceae bacterium | reverse complement strand
CTTCAATAAAGCCAGAATGGGCCGCCGTGACTAAGCGACGCTCACTGGGTAGTAGTTCGGCTTCACCCAATACTTGCCAATTAACGGGAATAAAAACCGAAGCCGCAATCGCTCCAATAGCCGCAATTAATAAAATTTTTGTCCCTGGTTTTTCAATACCAAGAGAAGATTTGATACGTTTTTTAAGCCGCGTTTTAGCAACAGTTAGCACCGAGCTGTCAGCCTCGCGCCGCAACGCGATAAGTGGAGCGATGCAGACCGATAAATGATTAAGCGTTTTAACGGGAAAGGACTGACCGTTGTCTCTTTCCAGTAAAAAGACACCAATCAATTCATCTTTGACATACATGGGAACGCTACATATTAGCTTTTTCGAATTCGGCCCAGCCAAGTTTCGATGGGACAGCAATACTCCCAGCTCAGATTCTAAAGAGGGATAATTGACTACAGTCTCACGATCGCAAGCCTCTTGCATCGCATCAAGCATCAATTTGGCTTCTGAGGTCTCTGACTGAAATACAGCCTGTTGAGAGACTGCTTGTAGTTTCAGCAAACCATCTGACAATGTTGATACCGCAACTCTGGAACAGGAAAACTGCAACTGCAATGCATTAACCATTGCATCCATTGCTGTCTCAAACGAATTTGCTGACAAAATTTCTGCAAGCTGATTAACCAGCACAGACTGATGAATAACGACATTTTCAGCTTGGTTGAGCCTTTCACGTAACTCAATAACGTTCACTGAAGAGCGATCAAGGTTATCCACTGACAAGTCAGGGAAATCTTCTGCTGGCTCGTTTTCTTGGGCTAGTCCCATCTGAATACCGACATCCTATTTAACATCTAAACCAATCGCCTGAGAACGCATATCTATCGTTATGCGCCGTGTATTATCGATAGCGCTATCGCTACGAGCACCGGAGCAATCATCGTTCCACGGGAGAACAACCCGATTCAGGTCTGTGAACCAGGCATCTTTGATGTAACAGGTGTTGAGTTATATCGGTTAGCTAACAGCTAGATCACTGCGCTGACGGTTAAGCGTCTATTAAAATTAATACAACGCTGCGCTAGCAGAAATAACCGGTCAATTTCAGTCGATAAGACCCTGAGCATCCAGCAGGGTTTCGATGATATTCACTGACCAGGGTCCGGCACAAATAGACTGATTACTCGGTAGATCCACCAGAATAGGATCAAGACCGGACTTTCTTATTGACGGATGTTTAGCCACCATCTGAGCACGGGAAAATGTTCCTTTACTATAGGGGGAAAGAATCAAGGCTTCGGGTTCTAATCGAATAAGATTCTCTAAGTGAATGACGCCGTAGGTATCAATCCCTATATCAGAAGCAACGTTATGCCAACCGGCAAGCATCATTGCCTCTCCACGCAAAGAGTCGTTACCGGAGGTGTAACCGTTAGCATCATAGATAGCTGCGCGATGCCGACTTTTACCTGCCTGAGCCAGGGCAGTGTCTATGTTCTTAACCTGCGACCGAATATCAGATAGTCGTGCGTTAATATCGCTGATAACCTCTTCGGCGACGTCTTCCCTACCGAGTAAGCCTCCAACCAGACGTAAGTTAGCCACCATTTCCTCAATAGAATTGGCAACTCTCAATGACACGGTTTTAAGTTCAAGCTCAGCGAGCATGTTTAACGTGTGTCTTGCTGCAAACGGCCCTGTCAAAACCACATCCGGGTTGAGCGGTAGAATTTCCTCGGCCCGTGGATTTATCTGGGCGTACTGCTTAGCGCGTTCATGGTAGAAAGAACCCGCCTTATCCTGACTCAGGTTAGATAGGGCTTTTATCTGCGACTCATGTGCCAGCAGCATGACCAACTGGTCTGAGCACATATTGATCGAAACAACGGACGGCAACGTGGAGGCGTTACTGTTACTGAATGCACCAATGGTCGTCAGTAATACGGCGACTGACAACCATCGGCATAATCGCGAAATAATCACGAACTTAACAATGCAGTTTGATGTGTATCGAATACGGATTATTCGTAAATCGGGAAGAACGTGTTGAACGCTAATTCGGTAAACACGCCAGGATCATTAAATCGCTGATTTTTATTTAGACCATTGATAGCGGCCATATCTGATGCACTCAACTCGAAATCAAAGATGTCCGCGTTTTCGATAAGCCGCTCAGGTTTAGATGTTTTGGGAATGATGGCGTTGCCTCTCTGCACGCCCCAGCGCAAGATAACCTGCGCTGGCGTTTTGCCAAACCTGTCAGCCATTTCGATAACGGCAGAATTCTTCAGCACTGACTCGTTTTCGGTCGCCATATCCAGTTCAAGGTATGACAAGGCACCTAATGGCGAAAATGCCGTAACGGCGATATCTTCTTCAGCACAAAAACGCATGAGCTTGTCTTGCGTTAAAAACGGATGAGATTCAACTTGCAAGACAGCTGGCGGGATACGCGCATAATTTAGAAGATCTCGCATCAGGCTAACACCATAGTTACAAACCCCTATGTTCCTGGCCAAGCCACTATCAACCAATGTCTCCATTGCGCCCCAGGTATCTGACAAAGGCACTTTGGCAGGCTTCATCATGGGTGTGTCGTCGGACGGATCAAAAACCCATTCGGGCGGGTAGCGAGTTTCAAAGGGTACAAATTCCAAAGCGATAGGAAAGTGAATAAGGTAAAGATCCAGGTAGTCCAGACCGAGATCATTCAGGGTTTGATCCATGGCCATGATCACGTGATCCGGGTGATGGTAGGTATTCCATAACTTCGAGGTTATCCAGAGTTCCTCCCGGGTGCACAGACCTTCATCCAGTGCCCGTTTAATACCTTTCCCAACTTCTTTTTCGTTGCCATAGTCACAGGCACTGTCTAAATGGCGATACCCGGCCCTGATTGCCTCAACAACGGCATCAGCAACCGTATCCTTGTCTATTTTCCATAGCCCAAGACCGATCAGAGGCATTTGTCCAGTAGCACCAACGCTCTGTGTAGGTATAGTCATTTTTAAAATCCAATCAGTCGCTTAAAAGAAGTCGCTTAAGATGCGTTTAGGGTGTAAGAAGCCAGATCCACGGCTTGTCCGGTTCGTATTGATTCCTGAGCTGCCGAGCCCATGCGGACTGCCATGACACCGTCGTCGGCCGATACTTCAACGGGCGCGCCCTGCATCACCGCTTTAGCAAATTGCACGTGCTGATAATACGTTGACCCGTGGTGATCGCCTGCTGCAGCAAGAACAGGATCTACCTCAGCTAGGTCTATTTGGGGCTCACTTTGATCACGGGGACTGAACACCACTTTAGCGTGACGTTCGCCGGCATCCGGCCAGAATCGGTCGGGTCCCGGAATATAAGCATCCAGTTTTCCATTCTCTCCAATGGCTGTGAGCTGTTCCTGGGGTTCTGCCCCGTCAGCAAACATGCAGAGCTCTAAAGATGCTCGAACACCATTGGCGAAATCAACAATGACCAAAGCGTTGTCAATAATATCTGGCGTCTTACCATCGTAACGTTCGTCCAGATGGTTGACATCCATCGCGCCGCTGGCGAAAACACGAGTGGGTTCTGCGCCGACCAGCAATCGCATCAGATCAAAATGATGGCAGCATTTTTCAACTAATGTTCCACCCGTATTTTCGCTGAAGCGATTCCAATCATCCACTTTTTCCAAAAACGGATAACGATGTTCTTTTATGGTTAGCATACGCATGGAACCGACCACACCCTCTCGTAAGCGCTCAATAAATTTCGCCGTAGGTGGCATATAGCGATATTCCATAGCCACCCAGAAAGCAGCTGGATAATTTGTCAACTGCTTGAGCAAATCAGTGCACTGCGACAAGGTGGTGCACACCGGTTTTTCAGCAAGGATGGGCTTCTGCAAAGGCAATAGCTCAGTAATGATTGCGTGATGCGTGAAATTTGGCGTCACAATGACATAAGCGTCAACGTTTTCCGTTGGTGCATCGGCAAGTGTCTCGTAAGCGGTTGCATCGGCAAACCCAAGCGATAACGCAAGCGCCGTGGCTTCTGCTCTCATACCGGCGTTAGAATCGATTATCGCAACAATGTTGCTCTGCCAGTTCTGTGTTTCGTTTACAATCGCCAGATTACGAATATGCTCCTGGCCCATCATCCCCGAACCGATGACAGCGTAATTTATTGTTTCCATGTGGCAAGTTTACGCTTATTTTTTAGGAACGGTAACTCGCCAACGGGTATCTCAAAGTGCCATACCTCTGTAAACTCTAGCCCTATGATAAAAGCCGCAAAATTTAGCATCGGCCAAGTGGTTCGCCACAAGGTTTATCAGTTTCGAGGACTGATTTTCGACGTCGATCCGGAGTTTTCAAATTCAGATGAATGGTATTCATCTATCCCTGCGGCCGTTCGTCCCAGAAAAGACCAACCGTTCTATCACCTCTACGCCGAAAACGACGAAACCGTCTATGAGGCGTATGTGTCTGAACAAAATTTGCTCATCGATGATTCTGTAACACCGTTACGACATCCGAGCATTGCGGTTGAGTTCAAACGCGGGGCTAATGGATCCTATAGCCCGCTTCGTATGGCAACTCACTGAGATCAGCCTTCCTATCACTTCAATTAGCTGTCAAGCTTCACAGCCACCGTTGGTTTTAAACACTAGTGTTTTGAAGGGGTGACGCTTTTCAGCACTGCACGGGTGGCCTCTACAAGTGGCTCATGGGTATCTTTTAAAAGAGCCACCCGGTCAAATCGCGACGGGTCTTTATTCACGGATTGACGCAGCGCATCACCAAACACCCGCCTCAATTCAGTACCAATGTTGTACTTGCAAATTGCGGAGTCCGCCGCCAGCGAGAGTCTTTGATCAATAGGCACTCCTGAACCTCCATGAATGACAAGAGGTGTGCTGCACAATGCTGCAATAGAATGCACACGTTCCTCATCAAGCCTACCGCCGGTTTGAGTTTGCAAATGAACGTTGCCAACCGAAATCGCCATGGCATCTACCTTCGTCTGCTCCGCAAACTGCCTAGCTTCCTCGGCATCCGTTCCTTTGGATTCTTCGCCCTGATCGTATCCAACAAATCCGATCTCCCCCTCGCATGACATGCCGTGTGCATGGGCAAGCTCAGCAATGGCCGCAGTTTCTTCAATATTTTGAGCCAGAGGTTTTCGGGACCCGTCGTACATGACCGATGTAAACCCGCAATCCAGGGCAAGCCGGCACTCATCAATGGTGTAACCGTGATCCAGATGTGCAACAACGGGAACATCGGCATTTTCTGCCAGGTAGGTAAACATCCTGCCAAGAATAGGTAGCGGTGTATGCTCTCTGCAACCGGGTCCTGCCTGTAATATCAGAGGGACATTTTCAGCTTCGGCTGCTGCCACAAAGGCTCGCATATCTTCCCAGCCCAGCGTGACCAGACCGGCTACGGCATACCCATCCCGAAGCGCCGGTTGAAGCACGTCGGACAATGTGACTAACGGCATTATTTAAACTTCGCAATCATGTCTTTGATGCCCGGAATGGTTTCAATCTGATGGGCATGGGTAGGTTGGAAGTACTGCACCAATGATCGTTGCGTCAAACCACCTAGAATAGTGAAATAGTACATTTCATACCCCGGCAGCGCTGCACATGGGTGATAGCCTTTATCAAGACAGATCGTAGAGCCATCCATAATGTGATAAGCATCACCGGGCTCATTGTCAACGCGTTGCAGCATTTGAACACCCGACCCGTGATTCGGGCGAAAACGGAAATTGTAGGTTTCATCATGCCGCGTTTCATCAGGCAAACGATTGGTGTCGTGTTTATGGGAGGGGAAGCCAGACCATCCGCCCTGGCCCACAGTGAACAACTCACTGACCAATAAGCGCCCTACTTTATCGTGCTGTTTCTGGCCGAGTATATGTTTGATTTTTCGATGCGTTTTAGTGTCATCCGATCCGTACTGCACGAGATCCAAACCATCGGCGCGGACATCGAATGGCTCTAACACTTTGTCGTATTTTGCACCTGCAATAAATACTTCAGTCGCTTCAGAGACGCATGAAAATACAACTTTGGCACCAACAGGAATATACACACCCTCAGGTTCTCCATCCCAGACATCAACGCCACGATTACCTAACGCTGGATACGAAACGCCTTCCACTTCTACATCGACAGTTCCGGTTGCGGGCACAATGCAAGTTTCGTAACCCGGCACTTGATATTCAAAGGCTTCACCTTTGGACAATTTGACGATATTGAAATAATTAAGCGGCACCAGACTATCGTCAATATCGACGATGGGTGAATTTTTATTATCGAACGGTGGAATGTGCATTGAAATCCTTAATTCTATGAGTGGCTGCTTGGGCCGGGATGATCTTTCAGAAAGCGGGCTAACTCTTCCTTGTCGGGCATTGCAGGTGCGCAACCGACTTTCGAAACGACTATCGACGCGCAAGCAGAGCCTCTGAGTACTGATTCTTGCAGCCCATACTCAGCTGCCAGAGATGCGATAAATCCCCCCATAAAGCTGTCGCCAGCGCCTGTGGGTTTGAGAGCGTCAACAGGGAAGATACCTGTTTGAAACTCGCCTTGTTTGCTGATGGTAATCGAACCTTTTTCGCCCATTTTATAAACAACAACCGATGCAGAACTCCGGGCAAGTTCTCGCGCTTTATTCAGGCCCTTATCGTATCCACCCGCCATAAAACCGAATTCGACATCGTTACCAATAATGATGTCACACAACTCGCCAGCCCGGCTGTACACGTCTGCAGCTTCATCAGCTGATCCCCAACTGTAGGGTCGATAGTCGACATCAAAAATCAGCGCCAAACCGGAATGTTTTGCCAATTCAAACGCGTGGAAAGCGGCGCTGCGGGAAGGCTCTGCAGCCAGGACGGTTCCAGTGGTAATCAAAGCACCAAATTGCGGGTAGTCAACGTCTTCGACATCTTGTTTACTCATTTGAAAGTCCGCTGCCCCGTTTCTATAAATCACGGTTTGGTGATCTTCAACGCGACTCTCAGAGACGGCCAATGAGTTTCTGAACTCCCCGCCCACCGAGCGAACGTAACTTGCATCCACGCCATAGTGTTGCAATTGGTTGATGCAGAAGCGCCCAACCGAATCATCTGATACACACGTCAACAATGAAGCACGCCCAGCGTGTTTGGTGAGTGCAACACAGATGTTCGCCGATGAACCTCCCAGATGGGACACAAAGCGGGTAGCGTTTTCCGTAGCGGTACCCGGAGGATCCGGATAAAAATCCATCCCAGCGCGTCCAATGACCAGAAAGTTATTGCGTTGCAGGCATTCGGCAAGCGCTCCATCAATGTGTAAATCTGCACTCATCTCAATAATAGGACCCTAAACACCACGCCGTTGCTTGCTGCGGCTGGCTTCCCAATCTTCATGGGCACGGCGAATCTTCTCATTATCAGATGTATGCGGGGTTCCTACCTCCCACCAGGTGTGCCCTTCGTTCGTCCAGCCGTCATAAGGGTCAACCTTCATGACAATGACAGACGTTTTTGTCGCTGCCTTGGCTCGCTTAAACGCATCCACCAACTCAGCAGCATTGGCAACCGTCTCAGCATTTGCACCCATGGACGCTGCATGAGCTTCGAAGTCCACGGCAAAAGGTTCGTCGACTGTCGGCGCATCGGCTATTAAATTGTTAAAACTTTCGTTGCCCGTATTGTTCTGCAATTTATTGATAACAGCGAAACCGCCGTTGTCCAACACCAGAATAATGAGCTTTTGATTGGTCAGAACCGAGGAATAAATATCTGAATTGAGCATCAAATAGGAGCCGTCTCCAGTAAAGACAATAGTGTCCTGCTCACTTTCCTTTTCTGATTGCGCAATGCGAGCGCCCCATCCACCGGCTATTTCATACCCCATGCAGGAGTAACCGAATTCAACATCAACAGTGCCAGCTTTGAGCGTTCTCCAGTTGGCTGTTACTTCTGCAGGAAGCCCGCCCGCTGCAGCGACAACACGATCAGATGCATCGCAGTGTTCGTTCACAACACCGATGGCTTGTGCATAGGAGTTAGGTCGATTTCCGTATGACACGTTTACGGCGACATAGTTATCCCACTGCTTACGCTCTTCTTGTGCAAGCGATGTCCAACTCGAAGGACTGCGATAACCATCCATGTGAGTAGAAAGCAAGGGAAGTGAGAGCTTAGCGTCTCCGATAACCGTCAGTGATCGATGTTTCCCGGCATCATGCCTACCGGCATTAATTGATATGAATTGCGCATCCTTGGAAAACGCCGTCCAGGAACCAGTCGTAAAATCCTGCAAGCGCGTGCCGACAGCCAGGATGACATCAGCCTGCTCTGCTATGGCGTTTGCCGAGTTGGATCCAGTCACACCCACCGGCCCAATATTCAGAGCGTGTGTAGATTCAAGATTTGCGCGACCGGCAATGGTCTCTACGACAGGAATATCGTGCTTCTCTGCAAAAGCCAGAAGCTCATTGACCGCTCTAGAATATTGAACACCGCCTCCAGCGATGATCATTGGTTTTTTAGCGTTCGCTAAACAGGCCGCTGCATCTTTCAACTCTTCGGTATCGGGTGTTGCTCGACGAATACGATGTATTTTCTTTTCGAAAAATTCAACAGGAAAATCATAGGTCCAACCTTGAACGTCTTGAGGCAAACCAATAAAAGCAGGACCACAATCTGCCGGATCCAGCATTGTGGCAACGGCATTGGGTAGAGACTGAATAATCTGAGCTGGATGCGTGATGCGATCCCAATATCGGGTGACCGCTTTAAAAGCGTCATTGACACCCAACGTAGGATCTTGGAAATGTTCCATCTGCTGTAAAACCGGATCAGGTAACCGGGTGGCGTAAGCATCGCCGCAAATCATAAGCATTGGCAGCCGATTGGCGTGCGCCAAAGCACTTGAAGTTAGAAGATTGGATGTTCCGGGACCTGCAGACGCTGTGCAGAACATAATGCGTTGCCGCAGGTGGTATTTCGCATAAGCCGCCGCAGCAAATCCCATGCTTTGTTCGTTTTGACCCCGATAGAGTGGAAGCTCATTTCGATGCTCGTACAAAGCTTCGCCAAGACAGGTGACATTGCCATGCCCGAAGATGCCGAATCCACCGCCAAAAAGTCTCTCCTCTTTAGCATCGATGATGATGTACTGGTTTGACATCCAGCGCACGATCGCCTGAGCCAGAGTGAGACAAACGGTTTCGTGTGACATGACTAATTAAGACCTATCGAATTCAAATAACAACAGCTATTTCGGCTGAAGGGCATGGGCACTTATGAGCAATCAATCGCGCAGGCATGCAAGTAATCATACCGCCGTCAATTAGATTCCATTATAAGGTTGACGTCTCAGACAGACACAGAATACAATAAATGCAATCGCAATTGCTTGATTAATAGAGTCATCAGATCTAGCAAGGGTGATGAGTGTATCCCACACACCTAAAATCATAAAACTATAAACCAGCAGGGCAGAAAATCCGTAAAGCCAAAAAATGTAAGGCAGTCCATAACTTTTAATTGTCACTTCTTGCTTTTGCGAGTTCGTGAGAATAAAGTCTTTCTCACTTTTGTTGATTGGGAAAG
>CAZCKD010000075.1:0-15490 GCA_964498925.1 uncultured Granulosicoccaceae bacterium | reverse complement strand
GATGAGAATCGATTAAATAGTCTTCGGAAGACGCACTGAGAAATCACTGCGATAGTTTATTATTAGTGACCGGAATGTCGTTGCAATGGTTTTGCACGCATTCCTCAAGAACTCTTCGTATCGGGGTGTATTCGCTTGTACAATGAATTAAGAGTACGGCGAATACCTTAGGTAGCTGAGAAGATGACTGTACAGTATGCAGACAATAAAAACCGTTCCCGATCTGCGATTGTTGTCATCGTAGTCACCGTCTTTGCGCTCGCGTTGGGTGATGCTGTTATTAAAGGGATGAGCGCCTCTTTGACGCTCTGGCAGATATTTTGTTTACGCTCGATGGTCGTTGTGCCAGTCTTGCTTATACTTCTTATGCGGCGAGCACAAACGCGAAGCGTTTTGCCAATTGCATTTTCGTGGACGCTTTTACGCAGTCTAATGCTGACGCTTATGTGGGTTGGGTATTACGCCGCATTGCCCCATATATCTCTAGCGGTTGCCGCGGCGTCCTATTATACGTTGCCACTATTTATTACTCTTTTCGCGTCACTATTTTTGGGTGAGAGAATCAATGCCATTGGGTGGATCGCAGTATTACTGGGGTTTGTTGGCATCGTGTTGGTTTTGCAACCTCGGGCTGCTGATTTAAATGTATACGCCGTGTTGCCAATTGCATCAGCGATATTGTATGCGCTTGCTATGATTCTTACGCGTTCTAAGTGCCGATCAGAAAATATTCTGGTTCTCTCGTTATGGTTGAACCTGACTATGCTTATTCTTGGCGTAGTGGTTAGCATCGTCTTGCGTTTGTATTCCACAGTGGATACCGCTGATTCGAACGCATTTTTGTTTGGGCGTTGGACCGATATGCACATGCAGGAATGGTCGACCATCGGTTTATTATCTATTGCTATTTTGATTGGAAGTATCGGTGCGGCCTTTGCTTATCAGAACGGACGGCCGTCCACCATTGCAACCTTCGACTTTGCCTACGTTGCGTTTGCTGTGATGTGGGGAATTTTCTTCTTTGCTGAATATCCGAATCCAGCTGCATCAGCTGGCATTTTATTAATTGTGGTCGCTGGATTTTTGTCTGTCAGACAAAGTTCGAAAAGTGAAGAAGATTCGCTCTCCTAGAACAACACCCGTGTTGATTACCGCTGCGTTTTCGCCGGTTTTAGAACTCTGTACAGGATAAAATTGAATTAGCAGAACTTATACTGTATAAATAATCTGTTGTCGTAATGGGTTGGTGGTATTTCAGACTATGAGTGCAGAGGCCGAATTTGAAAAAATAGCCAAACAACTGGCACAATCACATGACGGTGTGGCAGGACAGATGTTCGGGAAACGTTGTGTCAAGGTCAATGGCAAAGCCGCCGTTGCCTTATTTAAGGAAGCCATGGTATTCAAACTCCCCAAAGACGAACACGCATCAGCCATATCGTTAGAAGGCAGTGTGTTGTGGGACCCATCGGGCAAAGGTCGAGCCATGAAAGAGTGGGTGCAGTTAGAACTTGATCATAAGCGCAAGTTTAAGAAACTGGCCGTCGCTGCGGCCGACTACGTAAGCTAGTTAAAGCTCCATCACGTAGGGTAATATCTTCATGAACCAGGCAGTTTTTGAAAAAATACAGTCTTATCCGGATAACGTTAAAATCAAACTGACGTATCTGCGATCGCTAGTTTTTTCTGTTGCGACTGAATCAGAAAATATAGGAGATGTTTCAGAAACTTTAAAATGGGGAGTGCCCAGTTTTTCAACATCATCCGGAAGCCCTGTTCGCATAGATTGGAAGGCATCAAATCCAAACTACGTCGGTCTCTATTTTCATTGCGGCACTAAGCTGGTGGACACCTTTAGAGAGCTATACGATGACGTGTTCCTTTTTGAAGGAAATCGAGCACTTTTGCTTAGGCTCTCAGGTGACACGCCTGAAGAGGAATTAAAAGAATGTATCCTCATGGCGCTGACCTATCATCAAATTAAGCAACTGCCGCTTCTGGGTAGATAATTACGTTGATGCATTCTCGTTTTATCAACGCCCAAGATCGATTGATAAGATTTCTTGGGGTAACTGAAAGTGCTTAAAAAAGCTCTGTTGCTTCTTGTGTTCATTGCAATTGGCTTGTGGATGAACAACACATCGATATTTCTTACTAAAAGTAGCCAATACAATTCTGCCAAAGTGATTGCGCACCGAGGCATACATCAAGTCTATGCGGGTGAGATAAGAACCAATGACACGTGCAGGGCCCAAACCGTTGAGCCTTTTTCACATCACTACATCGAAAATACCCTTCCTTCTATTCGGGATTCATTTAAAGCTGGCGCCGATGTGGTGGAGCTGGATGTTCATCTGACCACTGACGGTGTGTTTGCCGTATTTCATGATTGGCGTTTGGAATGTCAGACAAATGGAGTAGGCGTTACCGGAGAACAATCATTCAGTTATCTTAAGACTCTCGATTTAGGCTTTAATTTCACGGCCGATGAGAACACGTACCCATTGCGAGGGTCGGGTGTTGGTTTAATGCCATCTCTAGAAGATGTTTTTAATGAGAATAATTCGGGCAAATATCTAGTTAACATAAAAAGTCGTCGCCCTGAAGAAGGCAAAAGGATGGCAGAACTTCTTACCAACGATGCATATCGGCAGCAGGTGTATGGTGTATACGGTGGTATTCGGCCCACCCAAATTGTTTTGGACGAACACAAGGATTTACGGGGTTTTCATCGGTCAAGCATAAAAGACTGCTTGCTCCGCTACGCACTTGTTGGTTGGAGCGGATATGTTCCGAAGTTGTGCCGAAATACAATTGTTGCAATTCCGGTGGATTACGCGCAATACCTATGGGGGTGGCCGTCAAAGTTCAGCATGCGGATGAATGCGGTGGGCACGGATATCATTCTTATGGGTGTTAGCGACGATTCTGGTTTCTCTAATGGAATAGATACACAATCGTCTCTGGAGTTAATTCCGGAATCATTCCAAGGTTTTATCTGGACAAATAAAATAGAAAATATTGGGAAGCGAATAAAACAGGGCACGCCGCCCCTTTAAGTCGCTGCAAATGACAGTAACAACTTTAAGACTATCATCGAGCTTAATTGATGGAATACATTTTATTCATACATAAGAATACGAGCTCTTCAATTCAGCCGGAGGATTGGCATACCTTTTTTCAACGGGCTGGTGAGAGCGGTTTGTTTAAGGGTGGCAGTGAAATTGAAAATAGGATTTCGCTCGGTGATAAGCCAGTCCAGGATATTACTGACAGCGTAGGAGGCTTTATGCGATTTGAGTCCGCGGAGCTTGAACCACTATTGCATTTATTGGAAAGTCATCCCGTTGTAGCATCGGGTGGTAGTGTAGAGTTGTGTGAAATGCCAAAGCGTTAATCCCATTTTTATTTCATAATTTTTGTATGCAACACAATGGATGACTTTATTCGAACTCTGAGCCAACAAGAAACTCAGCTTAAAGCCGACGAAAGTACACCGACAGATCTGTTGTACGGCCAATTGCCTTTCGATGATGATACGGCTGTGTTTTACATCAGCAAAGCTCATTGGTCTAATCGATTTGATCCTGTGCGCAAGGAGACTGTCGGCATATTCTTTTCGCTGTGGACAACATCTAAGTTGTCTGAAGAAAAACGTTTTTCTTATAACATCCATTCTCTAAAACTAAGAAAGTTAGCCAATTACGAATTAAAGTCCCGCCAGTTCGCCAATGATTTTCGAGATGCTGTACAGGATGAGATAACGATCTGGCCTAATACCAGTGTGGATTATGGTCCGCTTACCTTAGTGGAGGGCTGGGACACCTATACTCAGCAAAATGCTGCAGAAAAAGTCGCAGCGCGCATTCGCTCCTTCATCAAAATTGTGCCCACTATCGATAATCTTCTTTTATCTGCAAGCAAGGCTTAATTGGGTAAGAATTTAGATAGAAAGGCTCGTCCGCCGCGTCCGCTTGTCATTTGACATTTTATGCACGATGTTGGTCATCAGTGATCATTAAATCGCGTTTTAACTTCCTCGCTAAAACTGGTACATTTAGTAGGCTGTATACCGGCGCTTCGACACTGCCGATTGACGTAAAAAACCTCAAATTAGGACATCATGATCAGGTGCACAGTTGAGCGACGATAACGAGCTAATAGTCAATGTCTGGCGCGGAACCGACAAGGGCGAGATGGTTCAATATCGTGTTCCGAAAAGGGCAAATCAGACCGTATTGGATGTGGTGACTGAAATCCAGCGGGAGCAGGAGCCTTCGCTAGCCTACAGATTTGCCTGCCGGGTTGGTGTTTGCGGTTCCTGCGCTATGACGGTCAATGGCGTCCCTCGATGGACCTGCCGCTCTCACGTTAAGGATGTTATCGATGGTGGCGAGCTGACGATAGAACCCTTGCGCAGTCACCCTAGAATTCGAGATCTTGTTGTTGATTTAGCGCCGTTCTTAAATACCTGGAACAAAGCCGGAGCGACATTCAAGGGCACTCTTACGCGTCATGACAAGCCTGCGACAATTTCATCAGAGAATCCAGCAAGACAGAACGCCGATGCTGGTATTGAATGTATCAACTGTGCCGTTTGCTACAGCGCCTGTGATGTTGTCTCTTGGGATAAATCCTATTTAGGCCCAGCAGCATTAAACAGAGCCTGGACATTGGTCAATGATGCCAGACACGATGAGCGTGGGGAAACGTTAGAAAGCGCATTGGGTGAGGGCGGTTGTGGCTCCTGCCATAGCATGGGCAATTGCACGCGACATTGTCCCGTTGGTCTGAGCCCGTCACTAGGCATTGCCGGTCTTAAAAAGGCTGCTCTACGCGGCTTGCCTAAGGTTTAGGGGCAATGATGAACTCAAGAACGTTATTTATTCTTCAACGATATAGTGCTCTGCTACTGGCTCCTCTGGTATTGGTTCATTTGGCTACGATTATCATTGCGGTTCGCAATGGGTTAACCGCAGAAGAAATACTCTCCCGAACCCAACACAGTTATTTCTGGAGCATTTTCTATTATCTTTTTGTTATCGCCGTAACGGTTCACGCACCTATAGGTGTACGCAACATACTCATTGAGTGGACAACACTTCAGAGACGGACAGTCGATGTTATATCGGTACTGCTCGCCATTTTGCTTCTTATAACAGGGCTGCGTGCAGTCATCGCGGTAACCTGACGTCATGTCTCAATCAAAGCGTTCACTTCGGTCGCATAAAAGCTACTACGCATTTCTAGGGCACCGTCTATCGGGTTTGGCACTGGCATTGTTTCTACCGTTTCATTTTCTTATTCTTGGCCTTGCGTTGTCGGGTACAGAATCCATGAACGGTTTTCTAGCCTTTACAGATCTACCATTGGTTAAAGCGGCTGAGTGGGGACTCGTTGTTTTGCTGTCGCTACATTTTTTGTTTGGTGTGCGCGTCCTCATGCTCGAGCTGACGTCTTGGCCAACGGCGACTGATAACTTCACATCGTGGATTATCCCGTTTGCAGTAGCAGCCTTGTTTATCGGTTTTGTATTTTTGGCTCAGCTATAGACCATGAGTATGACTAACGCTTACGACACCGTTAAAACCGATATCCTGATCCTTGGCTCTGGCGGGGCGGGTCTGTTTGCGGCCATTCATGCCAAGCAAGCAAATCCAAATCTCGACGTTACTATTGCAGCCAAGGGCTTGTTGGGAAAATCCGGATGTACGCGGATGGTTCAGGGCGGCTATAACGTAGCCGTTGCCAGCGCAGATTCCATCGAACGGCATTTCATGGATACCATCATCGGTGGCAAATGGTTACCCCGTCAGGACCTTGCCTGGGAGCTTTGCGTTAAAGCCATAGAGCGCATCCAAGAACTGGAAAACGAGCTAGGTTGTTTTTTCGATCGCAACCCGGATGGTTCGTTGCACCAAAAGGCGTTTGCTGGACAGAGCTTTGATCGAACCGTCCATAAGGGCGATTTGACAGGCATTGAAATTATCAATCGATTAATGGAGCGAGTATTTGCCCTTGATGTCAACAGATTGGAAGAACATAGAGCGATAGAACTTATTCCTGCACTGGATGGTTCGGGAATAGCCGGCGTTTTGCTTATCGATGTACGCACGGGTGGCTATCGGTTTGTTCAAGCCAAAGCTGTGTTGCTGGCCACTGGCGCTGGTCCTTCCATGTATTTGTACCATACACCCTCCGGTGATAAATCCTGCGATGGATTGGCTATGGCGCTTCGTTATGGTTTATCTGTCCGCGATATGGAGATGGTTCAGTTTCACCCGACAGGCTTACTGGGTGGTCCTGATACGCGTATGACCGGTACGGTGCTTGAAGAGGGCTTGCGTGGTGCTGGCGGGTACTTACTCAATGGCGAGGGTAAGCGATTTATGCAGGACTATCATCCTAATGCCGAGCGAGCTACCCGCGATGTCGTATCCAGAGGCATATACGAAGAAATGCGCTCGGGCAATGTCACGTCCATGGGCGGTGTTTTTATAGAAATGGCTCATCTTGATCCGGACGTTGTTACCAAAAAATTCCCTGGTATGGTCAAACGCTGTGCGGACTGTGGATTCGATTTGGCGGCAGGTCGGGTTGAAGTCGTACCCACTGCTCATTACATGATGGGTGGCGTTGAATGCGATATTGATACCTCAACGAAGTCGCCCGGATTGTTTACAGCCGGGGAAGACTGCGGAGGCGTGCATGGCGCAAATCGTTTGGGTGGAAACGGGGTAGCAAACTCCACAGTGTTCGGCGGCATCGCAGGCGATAGCATGGCAGCTTTTGTTGCCGAAAATCCTCATTGGAGAGACGAACAAAAAAGTGCCATTGACCAAGCGATAGCGCGTGTGGAGGAACCCTTCAGCCGATCAAGCGATTCGTTAACTGAGCTTAGGGATTCGCTTTATAAAACCATGTGGGACAAGGTTGGAATAATGCGCACTGCAGAGAATTTGTCGCAAGCGTCCCATGAGCTGGATGCGCATACGGACAGTTTAAATTTAACGGGTCTGGAAGATGGAAATCGCGAATTTAATTTAACCTGGCACGATTGGTTGAATCTTCAAAGCCAAATAGATATCAGTAAAGTGATCACTCAAGCGTCAATCGCCAGGGAAGACTCTCGTGGAGCACACTTTCGCGAGGACTTTCCCGATACCGGTGATTTAGATTCCACATGTTATACCCGTATCTCAGGCGAAATCGACTCACTGCGTACTGAAATGATGCCGGTGGAATTTTCCGTTGTTAAACCCGGTGAGTCTTTGATTGATGATGAAGCCGGGGTACCTCCCGCTGGAGCTGGAGCATCATGAACGTGATCAACAATTTTATTGTCCCGGCTTGGATAGCCCCGTTAAGGAGTAAGTAATGATCAGTGCAGAGATGATCGAAACCGCTGGGTACGAGATCATGAAGCGTGCTGCTATCGATATCCCGGAGGATTACCTTGCGGGAATCAAAGCGACGCAAAAACAAGAACAGAATACGCTGTCTGGTTACGTTATCAAAACCATGATGGATAACTATGATGCGGCAACTGAAGATCGTCGGCCCATGTGTGCTGATACGGGCTTACCGCGTTACTACGTAAAAATCGGGGATAAAGCACCTATCGGCACTGGTTTTACCAGTATCGAAAGGGCGCTTCGTTCAGCGACTGCTAGAGCTACAACCGATGTACCGCTACGACCTAATCGAGTGCATCCGTTATGGCGTACCGAACATAACAACAATGTTGGAATCAATGCTCCCGAAATAGAATGGTCCTTTGAACCTGATGTGGATTGGATTGATGTAACAACGGTTCATAAAGGCGGTCTGTTCGGTACAGATTATCGAATGCTTTTCCCGGGTGACGGCATCGACGGCATAAAGCGCTTTTTTCTCGATACGATGATTTCTTTTGGTAAACGAGGATTGTGTTGCCAGCCAGCGATTGTCGGCATTGGATTAGGCGGTTCTAAGGACACCTGCATGCAGTTGGGAAAACAAGCTGCCTGCCTACGTTCTGTCGGTGAAGCTAATCCAGATCCGGAAATCGCAAAGTTAGAAGCTGAGCTTATGGAGCTTGGAAACAACATTGGTATGGGGCCCATGGGATTTGTCGGCTCATCCATGGTGGTCGATTGCCACATTGAGGTAGGCTACACCCATACCGGAGGCATGCCTGTCAGCGTCCATACATTCTGTTTGTCTTCGCGTCGGGCAACGGCACGAATACACGCCGATGGCACTATTGAATATAGAAGCGATCCTAGGTGGTTCACACCCTACATGCGTCGGGAGACAGTCGAATGGTAGAGGAACTCAAAGAAGTTGATGTGCAACTCCCCGCATCACCTGAAACGATTGCCAAGCTTAAGCCGGGCAATATCGTTTTTCTCAGTGGGCTTGTTTATACAGCCCGCGAGGGTGTTTACGACAGAGTACTTAATGAGGGTGTGGAGCTTCCTGCCGGTTTGTCATCACAGAGTAATGTGAACTTCCACTGTTCACCCGCGGCATCGCCTCAACCAGATGGTGGCTATAGTGTGGGTGGTGTTACTGCAACTGCCAGTTTTCGTTTTTCTAAATACATGGCTGATTGGCTAGATTTAACACAAACCAAAATCGTCATAGGCAAAGGCGGTATGTCAAAAGAAGACTACGAAAACGTCTTTGCTCCTCGAGGTGCTATCTATCTGACAACAGTGGGCTATGGTACGGGCGCACTCTTAGGTCGCGGTGTTGTCGGCGTTAGTGATGTTCATTGGATTGATGAACTCGGCATTGCGCAGGCTATGTGGGTTTTTGAAGTTAAAAAATTCGGTCCTTTCATTGTCGATAGCGATCTGGACGGAAACTCGCTATTCGCGGCGCAAGGAGAGGCGGTCAATAAAAATATAGAATCTTTGTATGAGGGATTGAAAAAGCCTACGCTTCACCGTTACGGCGAAACCGATGACCGAAAGGATGAGTTGATGTAGTCCCCATCCATTTCACGGGTGTAGTAGAGTCTAGCCATTGTCCTATCGGTGTCAGAACATTGAAAAAGCAGCCCAATTTCCTCTTCTTTATTACCGACCAGCAGCGAGCAGATTGGTTGGGTTGTTATGGTCACCCGGTCTTAAAAACCCCTCACATCGATGCTATCGCTAACCAAGGCGTTCGTTTCGAGCAATTTCATGTGGCGACACCTTTGTGCATGCCTAATAGAGCTTCGCTAATAACCGGTCGATACCCCAGTGTCCATGGTCTGCGATACAACGGATGCCATTTACCGTTGTCTGCCAATACGTTTCTGGATGTTATGAACGAGGGCGGGTATCACACTGCAGCTATCGGCAAAAGCCATCTTCAGCCGTTTACAGGACTTCCACCAAACGGTGGTTCGCGAAATGGTGGGGAGGGTGAGGCCTGGAAAAGCGATTCGGGTAACTACGCTCAGGAAGAACCTGAAGCTTATGAGACAGAGGCTCGTTATGAATTTGAATTACCTTACTATGGTTACCAATATGTTGACATGGTGACATCCCACGGTGATCGTTGTGGTGGTCACTATCAACAATGGTTTAGAGAAAATTCACCCGACTGGAAATCACTACACGATCCCAAAAACGAGTTGCCACATAATTACAGCTGTCCTCAGGCCTATCGAACGCCTATTCCAGCGGAGCTTTACCCAACCGCATATATCCGGGATAGCGCTATTAATTACCTCCAGTCCCGCAAAGACAATGAACAACCGTTCTTTGCTTTTGTGTCGTTCCCCGATCCGCATCATCCCTTTAATCCCCCAGGCAAATATTGGGACATGTACTCGCCCGATGATTTCGAGGTAAGTCTTCCCTATTCTGCACATGAGAATCCCACCCAACCGTTGCAGTGGTTGTATAACAACTGGAAAGGGGACAGCACACAGAAAACTCCGCAAACGGCCATGATGGTGGACGACCATTCAATTAAAGAAGCAATGGCGTTGACCGCCGGCATGATGAGTTGTGTCGATGATGCAGTTGGAGATGTGATGGCAAGTTTGTCTTCAACTGGGCTATTAGATAACACGGTGGTTTGCTATAACTCAGATCATGGTGATTATTTGGGCGATTTTAATATGCTGCTTAAGTCCGCCTTGCCCTATCGCAGTATCACGCGGGTTCCATTCATTTGGTCCGACCCCGATAACCGTCAGGCTCAAGTAAGCCATGCGATAGCAAATACCGTAGATATCGGTCCAACTATATTAGAACGGGCTGGTTTAACACCGTTTAACGGCAATCAGGGAATCAGCTTTCTTGATTGCATTAATGGTGGGGAAGGCAAACGAACGGATACGTTGATTGAATGCAATGATGGTGTTGCCAAGTTTGGAATGGACAAAGCAGCAAGAGTCAGGTCGGTCGTTTCAGCACAGTGGCGCTACACCATGTATCTGGATGAGGAATGGGGAGAGTTATATGATCTCGAAAACGATCCTAATGAAACACGAAACCTGTGGGATAGTGAATCGCATCGAGAAGTGCGGTTCCAATTGGCTGAACGACTCACGCATCATTTGGCCAATCAGATGGATGAAAGTCCTTTGCCAGATAGAATTGCCTAGTATTTAGAAATCGAATTGTGGTAGCTCAGATGTATTGTTAAAAGACATTGCAAGCAGCTGTACTTCACTTGTAGATCGTTAAATGTAAAAAATTTGAAGAGGAAATTATCATGGATATTCAAGTAGCCGAAGGCGTAGGAGCCTATGTACATGATATTGATCTAAATACTATAAATGCAGCAGATGCCGACAAGCTAAAAAAAGCCTTGGGCGAATATGGAGTGCTCTTTTTTCGTAATCAGTCTTTAACCGAGCAAAACCATATTCAGTTTGCCGAGCAGTTTGCTCCCATTAATATCAACCGGTTTTTTAATGCTCACGCAGACTACCCGAAAATTGCGGAAGTGCTAAAAGAGGCCGATCAAACGGGCAATATTGGTTCTATGTGGCATACCGACCATAGCTACGATCAAATACCAGCGCTCGGTTCTATCTTGGTTGCAAGGGAATTACCTGATTCGGGAGGTGACACCATCTTTGCCAGTATGTTCGCGGCCTACGATGCGTTGGATGATGCAATGAAAGCAAGAGTGGAAGGACTCACCGCTGTCCATTCAAGTCGGCATGCATTCGGCGTTGAAGCCTATGACGAAGAAAGTCTGGATGATATGAAGGGCCGTCTAGGTAACACCGCGGCTGCAACACAAGATGCGGTTCACCCTATTGTTATCAGCCATCCGGTCAGTGGAAAGCGCGGAATTTATGTTAATCCCGACTTTACAACTCACATACTTGATATATCAGCAGAAGAGAGTGAGTCCCTGCTGAACACACTATATGAGCACTGTCAGAATACCGCGTTTCAGCACAGATTTAAGTGGGAAGCGGGTTCTGTTGCCTTTTGGGATAATAGGGCCACCTGGCATATGGCTCTGAATGATTACCCGGGTCAGAGACGCTTGATGCACAGGATCACTGTTGAGGGTGTGCCGTTAGTTGCGTAAAACATCGCGCAAAACAATTCATTGACAACGCTTAAAAAAAGTAGCAGTCTGTACGGGCAATGAAAAACGACCAAGCCATCCTTAACCAACTTAAACGCGGCCTTAAACCGGCGGGGAAACCTGCGCGCGCTTAGGACCGGTCGTTTTCAACTTCTTCAAAAAACTCCGGCAGCCCAGAGCGGTTCCCGGAGTTTTTTTATATCTGGAATCCGCTCGTCGTTGTCTTAACTACGGGAATTAATTCCATGTTTAAAGGTTCGTTTGTAGCTCTTATTACGCCTTTCACCTCAAAGGGTGATGTTGACGAAGTGGCGTTAACTCAACTGATCGAGTGGCATATTCAATCAGGAACGCACGGCCTGGTGCCTGTAGGCACCACTGGTGAGGCATCCACGTTGAGTAAAACGGAACACCGTCGAGTGATTGAAATTACCGTCAACACGGTGAATAAGCGAATTCCCGTTATCGCCGGTTGCGGATCCAATAATTCGTCTGAATCAAAGGCGCTACACGAGTATGCCCATTCAGTGGGAGCGAGCGCGGCTTTGCATGTGACCGGGTATTACAATAGGCCCAGTCAGGAGGGACTTTTTCGTCATTTTGAAATGCTGGCTGGTGTTAATGATTTACCGATTATTGCCTACAACGTACCAGCGCGAGCGGTTGTTGATATTAGCGCTGAGACAATGGGACGAATCGCACAACTGGACACGGTGGTGGGTGTTAAAGATGCCACCGCAGACTTAGCACGACCGTTTCATGAACGCTGGTTTATCGATGGGGAGTTTTGTCAGTTGTCCGGCGAAGACGGAACGGCCGTAGCCTACAATGCATCCGGGGGAGTGGGTTGTATTTCGGTGACGGCCAATGTCGCGCCGGCACTTTGTGCTCAAATGCAAGAGGCGTGTATGACGTCGGATTTTTCAACAGCTATGCAGATTCAGGAAACGTTGAGCCGGCTGCATGCTGCCCTTTTTATCGAGCCTAGCCCATCTGGTATTAAGTATGCCTGCTCCCGCTTGAACCTTTGTGGAGAGACGGTACGATTGCCCCTAACGGAAATCAGTGCGAGTACCCGAGTGGAAATTGATAAAGCTCTAGAGTCCGCGGGCTTATTGTGATGTCGAATAAGACGATGAAGACGGTTACAAAATTAGCCCCCCATTCAGTGGGCTCCCATTCTCAGTGACGCTAGCTCATACCATTCTGGCCGTTCTGATCAATTTGATCTGGGGCTCTATGTTTATCGCTGGAGCGATAGGTTTGGAATATTTCCCGCCTATGCTATTCACCGGTATTCGTTTCGCATTGTTGTCTGTGGTGTTGGCAGGTTTCATTGCGGTACCGAGACATCTCATTCGACCCTTGCTCAAGATCTCTTTGTTTATGGGCGTGGGTATGTATCTGACTCTCTACATCGCGCTTTCGATAGCGGATAATACGGCCTCCATTGCCGTTTTTAGCAAACTGGAAGTTCCGTTCGCCATACTGCTAGGAATACTCCTGCTCAAAGAGAAAATTGGCCCCAGGCGCATTGCAGGTATTACGCTTGCCATGTTGGGTGCATTGCTCATTAGTTTTGAACCAACAGCCTTGGATGATCTGCCTGCCATATTCTGGATGGCATTGTCTTGTTTGTTTTCGGCCTACTCCATGATTCTGGTCAGACGGTTAGGGAAAGTTCACCCATTGACCATAACAGCGTGGATCTCAATAGTGAGTGCTCCGGTATTACTGATGGCGTCACTGGTGTTTGAAAATGATCAAATAAGCTATATACAGCAGGCGAACTTCACAGGGTGGTTCGCCCTTTGTTACACCGCGTTTATGAGTTCTATCATTGCGCATTCTGGAATGTACTACCTCTTACAGCGCTATCCTGTCGGGCACGTATCTGCGTTTGGATTGCTTTCATCGGTATTTGCGGTAATCGGAGGTGTTGCGCTGTTGGATGATAAGCTCACGCTGACATTGATTGTCGGAGGCCTTATGATTCTATCGGGTGTCGCCTGGATAAATGCCCGCGTAAATGCCGCTTCTCGCCCCTCGGCTGTATCGGAATAGTTATGAAACCTACCGTTAGACAATTGATCGATCTCTGGGGACTTGAACCCATGGGCACGGAGAATGTTTTGTTTACGCAAAACTATCTCAGTGAAGAGACCTTGAACTGTGGCCATCCAAAATACACTGGCATTGTTGCATTACTAACCGATTCTCCCGACTCATATTCGGACATGCACAAGCTTAGTAATGATGAAATGTGGCATTTTTACTTAGGCGATGCACTGGAGATATTATTGTTGTACCCGGATGGAGAGGATGAGCTGGTTCTGATGGGGCAGGATGTTTTAAACGGAGAAAAACTCCAGTTTGTCGTGCCGGCAGGTGTTTGGATGGGAGCACGAGTGAGGCCGGGCGGCGAGTATTCGGTTTTCGGGAATACGATGGCTCCGGGTTTTCTTCAAAGCGATTTCCAGGCTGGGCAGGCTGATGCATTGAGCAAACAGTGGCCGCAGCAAGAATCGCTCATTCGTAGCCTATCTCAGGAATAAGGGGCATGTTCAGCATGATAAAAGATACTGTGATGTTCAAAAACGCGTTTAATGGTGTTTGCACCGCAGTATGTGGGCTCTGTCTGTCATTATTTCTTTTCCTTCAAAACCTTCACGCAGCTGATGCTATGGAAATCAAAATTGATCACGTGATGTTCCCGGTCTATGCCAATGACGTACTCTTAGGGCATGTGGAGTCCACGTGGAAAGAAAAGGAAAAAGGTCGTGTTTACTCACAACCGACAAACGGTGTGTTTAAGGGTGTTTATTTTCAGTCGAAAGACTTTTACGTCGAGTACTTGTCAACTGTAGAGAATCAACCCTATTGGAGTTCCGCCATCTACTTGGTCGTTGATAAAAAGTATTGGAAAAGTATCGACAACCCGGTAATGGTGAATGATCATTTTCTCATTCCTTACTTTGGATCGGGATATCAGTTGATTAGCCCTGACTACCCACACCTAACCAGCAAACTCGAGCCGACAAGCTACAACGGATTGAAAATTCTAATTTCTCAAAATTTGTTTGATGAAATTAAAACGCTGGGCGGTCAGAATTGGACATTGCCGAGTGACGGAAGTGTAGAAATTCATGAGGGTTTGCATCACCTGCACGACATTGTGGTCATCGATGAGAATGATAAGTTGGTTGCTCCACTGTATGAGGCGAATCCCATACTAAGGGACTATTTTTAGTATCCAACAAACGTTTTTTAATTTTCCTATAGATCTAGATACCATTCCATGAATTCAATTATTGTTCGCCACGCGTCCATTGCAGATGCTGTTCATATTCATCGATTTATCACCGATTTAGCGATATTCGAAAAAGCGGAACATGAGGTTAAATCGACAATTTCTGATGTAGAAAAAACGCTTTTTGCGCCAGGATGCACCGCGCATGCGCTGATGGTGGAGGTCGATGAAGAGCCAGCGGGGATGGCTGTATATTTTTTCAATTACTCCACCTGGCTTGGGCAGAACGGAATATATCTGGAAGATTTGTATGTTGCTCCTGAACGCCGTGGACATGGCTTAGGTAAGAAGCTCATGGCAGCACTCGCAAAAATAGCAACACAAAAAAACTGTGGCCGAATGGATTGGAGCGTGCTCGATTGGAATCAGCCTGCCATTGATGTGTATGAATCCATCGGGGCCAAACCTCAATCAGAGTGGATAGGTTATCGACTTACTGGAAATGAGCTGCAAAATCTAGCAGAACAATCCCAAGCTGATGTCTAGGTATTCAGGTTCGTGTCATTGTGGTGATGTGCGCTTCACCGTCAGTGCCGAGGTCCAGGAGTTTACAACCTGCGATTGTTCACTGTGCGTAAAAAAGAATGCCCATATGCTGAAGGTACATGAATCAGAGTTCGAGCTGCTCAGCAACTGGGAGGCGCT
>CAZCKD010000074.1:0-15562 GCA_964498925.1 uncultured Granulosicoccaceae bacterium | reverse complement strand
TGTCCGGTTCTCAGCAAGGAATTGATTTGGTGTCAAAACTCTTGATTGAAGACAATACAGAGGTAGCTGTTGAATCGCCAACGTATCTGGCCGCGCTTCAAGTTTTCAACTTGTTTGGCGCGAAATTCTGCGACTTTACTATCGATGAGATTCAACGAGGTGTGGAGTCGGGTAACCCTGAATTGTTGTACGCCATCCCTACTTTTCAGAATCCTTCTTCGCGAAACTATACTTTTGAAGAAAGAATGGCGTTAGCTGACTTTTGTGATCGCAACAACACGGTTCTGTTTGAAGATGATCCTTATCGTGATCTTATGTACGAGCGCTGTGAGCGTCAGACAGTTTGTTCCATGATCAAAAAAGCAAGCTGGGTGTACCAGTCTTCATTTTCCAAAACGATTGCCCCCGGTTTGAGAGTGGGTTATCTGACATGTTCTGAGGATTTATTCCCTTATTTGTTGCGTTTAAAGCAAGCGGCGGATTTACATAGTTGCCGGGTATCTCAGGCAATGGTTCAACACGTGTTGCAGGACAGCACATCTGCGGCGCGGCTAATCAATCTGAAAGACACGTACAAGAAGAAGCGAGATGCATTTGACGAGTGCTTGAATAGGAATTTTAATAAGCTTGCTAGTTGGGATATCCCGGCAGGTGGTTTATTTTTCTGGCTCACGCTAAAGCAATCGGAAACCATAGATACTCGCAAGCTGCTACCCCAGGCGATTTCCAACCTAGTAACGTTTATGCCTGGTGAGCCGTTTTATTCTAATAGTCAGCCGGCAAGAGGGTGCTTTCGTTTGAACTTCTCTCATGCCTCTGAAGACGACATGGAAGTTGGACTCAAACGGCTGGCTGAAGTGTTCGAGAACAACGGCTGTTAATTCTGTAACATTGAGCACTTCTTATCACTGGATAAATGAAATGTCTGATTTTCCGATTGTTGATGCTGATCCCGGGGTCACCCGACAGGTGCTTGCTGATCATCCGGACTTAATGGTCGTGGCCTTTCGATTTTCAGAAGAGGGTGCGGAAGGAAAGCTACACAATCATCCACATATTCAATCTACATTTGTTCAGTCTGGAAAATTCAAATTTTCGATTGGGGACGAAACTAAAGAAGTGGGTCCCGGTGACAGCTTTGTCATTCCTACTAATGTGGTGCATGGTTGCGTTTGCATAGAGCCAGGCACCTTGGTTGACAGCTTCACACCACGAAGGGACGACTTCCTCTGACCCTGCTGGCCGAGTAGGCCGTCGAATGATTTAATCTGAAAATGGTATACTAGTATGGATGATTTAGCGCTGTCATCCGACTATTGTTAGAGGCTTCGTAATATCGTGCAAAATCTGAAAATTTCAGAGCGCCGAACCAGTGTGGATACGGTGTTTTCTCATCTTTATGATGAGATCGTCTCTATGCGCTTATTACCCGGTTCAAAAATATCTGAAGCAGAGATTGCGGGCGTCTTTGGTATTTCCCGTCAGCCTGTGAGAGATGCCTTTAGCCGGTTAGAAAATCTGGATTTGCTGCTTATCCGGCCGCAAAAAGCCACTGAAGTTAAACGGTTTTCATCTGCAGCCATTACCACGGCCAGATTCGTTCGTGCTGCCATCGAAGCAGAAGTGTTGCGTCGTGCTGCTCGTGTATGCGGCGGGGCGGGTACGAAGCTGCTGCAGGATTGCCTAACCGAACAAGAAAAGGCAGTGGCCGATAACGATTACGATAAGTTTCGGTCTCTTGACTATACCTTTCACGAAACCTTATGCGTGGTGGGTGAGGTTGAGTATGCGTTCGATGTCATGGCCAAAGAAAAAGCGAAAGTGGATCGCCTGTGTGTACTAGGGCTGTCTCAAGATTCGCGGCTAGATATTCTCTTGGAAGATCACACCTTGATCGCAGAGAGTATTTCAAATAATGATGAAGAAGCTGCCGTAGCTGCGGGTATGCAGCATCTCACGCGACTTGATGCCACGATAAACACCATCCATAAAGAGAACGTCGATTATTTCGACGATTAGTGCGCGATGCCATGAATTTCATGGCGGCCGTTCTCAATGACACACAGCGAATTCTCTGGCACTTCCTGCCACTGTGAATGCATCGTGTCTAATGGTTCCGACGCAATGGATACACCATCTTGAAGCATGTTGTCTGTGAGGTAGAGTGTCGGGCTTTGCTGATCGGATGATTGCCGGAAGGCGTAAATTTTTTCACCATCTGATAAAACGCAGGTCATGCGCACGGGATCATCGTCGTGTCTCCGATCGATGCATATCCGTTTGAAACACGCTTCCCACGCGGCACTTGGATCTGTCGCGAATCCGTTGGACAGCAGAAAAAGAAAAAACAATTCTGAATCTGTGGTTCCACTGCGAGCGTTAAAGAGGTCGTCGGAAAGCTCGTATTCGAGTTCACGCCTTAAGCGTTGGATATGTGGAATTTGCCCGTTGTGCATGTATGACCAACGATCGTAAACAAACGGATGGCAATTGGCACGCGAGGTCTCGCCATGGGTAGATGCACGAATGTGGGCCAGGAAAAGTTTAGATTGCACCAGTCTGCAGAAGCTGTTGAGGTTTTGGTCGCCCCACGCGGGCATGATGTCCCGGTATTGTCCGGGAATATTATCGTCCCCATACCAGCTGACACCAAAACCATCACCGTTAACAGTGAATGCTGCTTCTTTTGCAGCCAGGCTCTGTCGCAATAACGAGTGAGCAGGGACAGACACAATGTTTTGTATCGGTATGGCTGGTCCGGCGTAGGCGGCTAAACGGCACATCAGTCGTTATCGTCTTTTGAATCGAGCCGTTTCATGGTGGGGCACATTAATCATAAGTGTTCACTGGGGTGTCGTTTGATTCAGCGTGCTGCAAAGGCAGCCTAGAAATACTGCGCTTTAAGAAGTATTTACGAGCCTGCTCTATCGTCTCTTCGACAAATAACCGTTAAACCTAATGAGCAGGGAGTTTCTCGTAACGAAAAATGAGAACCGGCCTGCTTGCACCGATGTTGTTACGTTTCTATGAGCCAAATAATTGGCTTGTTTGAATGAACCAAAATTAATGCATAGGAAGCGACTAACCTACAAGGGTTACCTGTGAGTGGCGTCCGGTTTTTAACAACAACATTGCCTGGATCGTTCATCTAGATTCAACCAATGGAGGTTTGTGACCGATATCTCATGGGATAATTCGTATTTTTCACGTTTAGGGATCTTGCATGACCACTCGCATCATCGTACTTGCTGCCGGAAAAGGCACACGCATGAAATCTGCGATGCCCAAAGTATTGCACCGTCTGGCTGGCAAGCCGTTACTTGGCCATGTTTTGGATACGTCCGAATGCCTACAGCCTGCTTCAATCACGGTTGTTGTTGGTCATGAAGCTGATCAGGTTAAGAACACCATTACGCAGAATGTGCAATGGGCGATGCAAACCGAGCAATTGGGTACCGGGCATGCAGTACGAGAAGGTTTAGAGGGTATTGAAGCCGACGATACCGTACTGATCACCTACGGAGATGTTCCCTTAACCCGTGCTTCCACCTATCAGTCTCTTTTAGATGTCTGTGATGATAAAACGATTGGTTTATTAACACTCATCATGGATGACCCGTCAGGTTATGGCCGAATCATGCGCGAAGCTGGTGCTATTGTCGGTATTGTTGAGCAGAAGGACGCGACGCCTGATCAACTCGCCATCACAGAAGTCAATGCAGGTGTCGTTGCGATCAAAGGAGGACACCTAAAAGATTTGCTGAGCCGAATTGATAACAAAAATGCACAGGAAGAGTACTACCTGACAGATATTCACGCATTGGCGGTTAACGATGGTCTGACGGTGACGGCCGTTCACCCGGACGATGACTGGGAAGTTGATGGCGTCAATAGCCGATCTCAACTGGCTCGTTTAGAGCGATTGCATCAGGCACATTTGGCCGAAGATTTAATGGACAACGGTGTGACGTTGGCAGATCCGGGTCGCATTGATATACGCGGTCGTCTTGAGACCGGACGTGATGTCACCATCGATGTTAATTGTGTTTTTGAAGGCGATTGCGTCATTGGCGACAACGTCAATATTGGCCCCAACTGCCTGATTTCGGGCAGCAAGATTGAGAGTGGTACCCATGTGCTGGCAAACTGCGTCTTCGAAAATGCCGAGGTGGGTGTGAATTCCACTATAGGGCCTTTTGCCCGACTACGCCCGGGTACTAAAACGGAAGAAAGTACGCGCATAGGTAATTTTGTAGAAACGAAGAAAACGACCTTGGGCGCTGGCAGTAAAATTAATCATCTCAGTTATGTCGGCGATTCGACGGTAGGCAAAGATGTCAATGTCGGTGCCGGGACAATTACATGCAACTACGATGGTGCTAATAAACATCAAACGGTTATTGGTGATGGCGCATTTATCGGATCCAATAGTGCATTGGTGGCACCTGTTGTAGTCAATGCAGGTGCAACTGTTGGAGCAGGCTCTACTATCACGCGTAATGTGCCTGCCGACAAATTATCGCTGACTCGTTCGAAACAAATGGATATTGAACACTGGTCGCGACCGGTAAAAAAGAAGTAACAAACTTATTATTGCTGGCAACAGCTCGAAAGATCAAAGGACGACACTATGTGTGGAATAGTAGGTGCAGTTGCACAGCGCGACATTGCTGACATACTGCTTATGGGTTTGCAAAGCCTTGAATATAGAGGCTATGACTCAGCGGGTATTGCAACGGTAGATCAGACCGGCGCGCTCAATCGATTGCGACGTGTTGGCAAGGTTAAAGAACTAAGCGATGCAGTAGCTGAGTTTGGCATGGTGGGTGGCACTGGTATTGCGCACACACGCTGGGCCACGCACGGTGAGCCAAACGAATCTAATGCGCATCCACATGTGTCGACAGATCGAATCGCTGTTGTTCATAATGGCATCATTGAAAATCACGCTGAGCTACGAGTAAAGCTTACCGCTCTGGGTTATGTATTTACTTCAGACACAGATACAGAGGTTATTGCTCATCTTGTCGATCATGAGTTATCGACTGCCGCCAATTTGTTTGAGGCCGTGCAAAAATCGGTGGCTCAACTGGAGGGTGCTTATGGCACCGTCATTATGGATAAGTCGCAGCCCGAGCAATTGATCGTTGCGCGTTCGGGGAGTCCTTTAGTCATTGGCTATGGCGTCGGCGAACATTTTATCGCTTCAGACCAGCTGGCGCTGTTGCCGGTTACTAGACGCTTTGCTTACCTGGAAGAAGGTGATGTTGCGATGATAACGCGTGATGCCGTTACTATCGTAGATGTTGATGGCAACAGTGTCGAGCGATCGGTAGAGGAGTCAACACTGTCTCATGATGCCAGCGATAAAGGTAACTATCGCCATTACATGCAAAAAGAGATCTATGAGCAGCCTGTGGCTATTCAGCGCACACTGGAAGATCGTATGGCACAGGGTAAAGTGCTTGATGAAGCGTTTGGTGAAAATGCAGCAGAGCTTTTAAAAGATGTTGAGCATGTGCAAATCATTGCCTGTGGTACTAGTTACCATGCTGGTATGACGGCACGTTATTGGTTCGAAGACTTTGCCAGTGTATCGTGCAATGTTGAGATTGCATCAGAGTATCGATACAGAGAGTCTTTTGTCAGGCCGAATAGTTTGCTCGTTACTATTTCTCAGTCGGGTGAGACTGCAGATACATTAGCGGCGCTTCGTTTGGCTCAGAAGCAAGGGTATATGACAAGTCTGACGATTTGTAATGTGCCTGGGTCATCATTAACGCGTGAGTCAGATATGACTTACCTGATGAAGGCTGGAGCAGAAATTGGTGTGGCATCCACAAAGGCGTTTACCGTACAACTATCAGCCTTGCTGATGTTGGCGGCTGCTGTGGGCCACCACAAAGGGATGAGTGAGGAGAAAGAAAAAGAGATTGTTTCTGCCCTGCAAAGCTTGCCAGCAAAAATAGAGCAAGCATTGGGTATGGACGAAGCGATACAAGCTGTCGCAGAAGATTTTGCAGACAAAAATCACAGCTTGTTTCTCGGTCGAGGCGACCAATACCCCATTGCAATGGAAGGGGCGCTAAAGCTTAAAGAAATCTCTTATATTCATGCTGAGGCGTATGCTGCAGGTGAATTAAAGCACGGCCCCTTAGCGTTAATAGATGCTGATATGCCCGTTATCGTCGTTGCGCCGAATAACGAGCTTGTCGAAAAGCTGAAATCCAATGTTGAGGAAGTCAGAGCCCGCGGCGGCTTAATGTATGTCTTCGCTGATAAAGAGGCGAAGTTCGAAAGCGATGGAACGATGATGGTTTTGGAGGTTCCTCACTGCGACCCTCTAATTGCACCGATCATTTACACGATCCCGCTTCAGTTGTTGTCCTATCATGTGGCAATCATTAAGGGAACTGATGTGGATCAGCCACGAAATCTGGCTAAATCTGTCACAGTGGAGTAGAACGTACACACGTACTTCCACTGTGGTACCTAAATGTCCGATAACATCAAAGCAAGCCTGTTCATGGTTCTGTCCATGGCAGGCTTTGCTATTAATGATTCACTGATAAAAACGCTTGATGGCGCCTTGCCGACGGGGCAAATCATGGGGGTGCGTGGTTTATTCCTCGTCGTTCTGATTGCTGCCGTTATCGTACAGCAAGGGCTGGTACCGCGTATTAAAGAAGCCCTTGTTCCCATGGTCTTCCTCAGAGGTAGCATGGAGCTGTGCGCAACCGTGTTCTTTCTGAGCGCGCTCTATCATCTGCCTTTTGCTAATATTTCTGCCATATTGCAGTCTTTGCCTCTGGCGGTGACGATTGGTGCGGCACTCGTGTTTAAGGAGGCGGTGGGCTGGCGTCGCTGGCTTGCCATTGCTGTTGGGTTCATTGGTGTAATCATCATCATACGGCCTGGCACATCAGGGTTTGAGCCGGCTTCCGTATTAGTTGCCATATCTGTTTTTTTTGCAGCTGCCAGGGATCTCACAACGCGCGCCTTGCCCAAGGCAATACCCTCGCTATTGGTGACAGCTGCTTCAGCGATGCTGGTTTCAGCATTCGGTTTTGGTTTGGTCGGTGTTCAAGGTAGCTGGGTGAGCTTAACCTGGGAGCATATCTCCACAATGGCCTTCGCGTCGTTGTTCCTGTTTGTTGGCTATCAATGCATTGTGCTCGCGATGCGGATTGGGGAAGTGGCCTATGTCGTTCCCTACCGTTACACCAGCCTACTGTTCAGCATCTTTCTAGGCTATGTCATGTTCGCTGAAGTGCCCGATCATTACACCATTCTCGGTTCAGCGATTGTTGTCATGATGGGTCTGTTTACCTTGTATCGGGAGTTGAAGCGTTCGAAGGAGCTTCGTCAGTCGTCTTCTTCCTGATGATCTGACCCGGTTGGTGACTGGCTATCGCCGAGCCGACTTTCAAATATTTCTTCCGACTCTTCTAGCTCTTCCAGTTGCTCTTCTTCAAGTGCTTCAATAACAAAACCGGCAGCGTAGTTTGTTGTCCGAGCGGAAATAGGCAGATACGGTGCTGCTTCATCCAATACTTCGTACGTACGTTGGCTCATCCGGTAGGTGCCGTAAAGGCCAATCGCACTAAGCAATAACACGAGCGTAATAAAAAACCATTCGGTACCGAAGTGAGTCATTGCACTACCTACAATGATGGGGCCTGTCATAGCGCCACAGCCGTTGATAAATAGAAGCCCGCCTGCGGCAGCTGCCATTTGATCTTGCTCTAGATAATCATTGGCGTATGCAATGAGCAATGAGTACAAGGGATTCGATAACCCCCCTAAAAAGAACGCACAGGCGACCAAGATCGGGAAATTCTCGGCGTAATACAAGCCGATCATCGCGACTATGGCTGCCAATGCGGTTACCCCGATAATCAGGTAGCGACGATCGAATTTGTCGGACAACCAGCCAATGGGATACTGAAACAGCATTGCCCCTAAAAATATGCTGGTGATGAAGTAGGAGGTTTGAGCAATGCTCAAGCCCCTTTCTGTCGCATAGACAGGGGACATGGCGTAAAGCACCGCATATATGCCGCCTAGTAGCAGGATACCGAAACAGGCTAGTGGAGATGCTTTGATAAGCTCTTTTAAGGGCATTGGCCGCGCTGACGTTGTTACTGGAGCGGCAGATGAAGAGGACAATAAGATGGGCGCGAATGAGACCGAAACCAGTACGGTAATGAGTACGAACAACTCATAGCCTGAAGGGTCGGCAACATTGAGCAATAGCTGCCCGAGCACCATGCCACCCATCTGAATCATCATATACAGAGAGAGCGCTTTCCCACGGGACTGATTGGACGCAGAATGATTAAGCCAACTTTCGGCCACCACATAGATGCCGGAAAAGCAGAATCCGACCAGGACGCGAAGCAGCCACCAGGCCAGAGGGTCGACAACAGCGGCGTATAAAATAAACGCTGCTGATACCAGTGAGCCAAGGGCCGCAAATACACGAACATGACCGACCCGCTGCAACATGATAGGCGCAGCTTTGGACCCGCCCAGGAAGCCGAGAAAGTAGGCGGCCATGATGTAACCCATTGTGGCCGAGTCTATGTTCTCCAGGGAGCCTCGGACGCCGAGCAGGGTGCCTTGTAGCCCGTTGCCAAGCATCAGGAGGAGCATCCCGATCATCAAGGCCCAAGTTTGTCGAAGTACTGAAAACATGGCTGCAGTTTGGCAGGTTTAGTGAGATATTGGGTGGTGACAAAACAGGAAAATATTCGTGAAAGCGAAGCAAATAAGCTCGGCCTGTCGCTGTGGGAACACTACGGTGCGTATACTGTCCCTAGTTAAGACGCGAGCGTTTTGCGCCCCTTTCTATCGGCCAACTATTAACGAATCATTATCAGGAGTTATTACCCTTGTCTAAGACTGTAGATTATTACCACTTTCTTATATCGCCTTGGAGTTACTTAGCCATTGGTCGTTTCAATAGCCTGAAGGAACGCACTGGCATTACCGTCAATTACCTACCGATCGATGTTGGCTCAACGTTCGGCAATATGGGTGGTGTGCCACCCGCAAAACGCCACCCTTCTCGTCAGCGTTTTCGTATGGATGAACTGAAACGCTGGTCGGCTCATTTAAACGTACCCATGAATTTCACACCGGCGTTTTTCCCAGCCGATCAATCCACTGCTGCAGCCATGGTCTATGCCGCCAGTGGTAACGATGCTGCCACCTTAAGTGACGCTATGTTGACTGCTGTCTGGAGAGATGAGAAAAACATTGCTGATGAGGCGACGCTGGTTGCCATCGCAAATGACTGTGGTTTGGATGGTCAGGCTCTGTTGTCTGCTGCTGGTGAAGAGGGTGCTAAGCAGAAGATGATGGATACGACGGCACACGCACATGAAAACGATATTTTTGGTTCACCGACATACAGCCTAGACGGCGAGTTGTTCTGGGGGCAGGATCGTTTGGACTTCTTAGAGCGCGCAATTACGGGTGCTTAGGCTTAATTAGATTAAGATCGAATGGGGGGCGATGGAATAGCTGTAGCGGCTCAAAGAGTGCTCGCTATTAACCCCGTCGCCCTCCATACCCAAACAAGTCCTACCTATACAGTTTGGTCATTTGGCAGCCTGTCATCTGCGTAAATGTGGTTTAACCATTTGCTGCAAAGATTCGAGGATAGGAACTTAAAACCTACGCGTTAGTCGCACAATCATGGCTATTCGCAATGGCTGATTGCATCACCGGATGTAAGCAAATGTGAATTTGCCCGTTTCATGAACGAGTTCCCGGTTGGAATGGTAAATGTACCCACGGGATACTCCTTATCCCTGCGTACAATGTACGCGTTAACGGATCTAGCGCCTTCGAGTCATGATTAAATATTTATCAATTCCAGTTCTCTTTTGCTTAAGCGCCCAAAGTGCGCTTGCAGATACCTGTCAGGTTCCTGATCCTCAAGGCGAGTACCAATTAGTCTTTGAGGAGAACTTTGATGGCAACGGTTTAGATCGTGGTCGTTGGGAGGCGGAGTTTCTTTGGGGGCCCGGTGTCATCATTAATGGCGAAACGCAGTATTACGTCAATGACAATCAATTTGGTTACAACCCGTTCAAAGTATCAGACGGATTGCTCTCTATCGAAGCGATTAAAACGCCGTTTGATCGTTCACAACTTTATCTGACGCGATCCATTTATTCAGCGAACGCTGTTGAGCTTTTGTGGCGAGTACCTGTTAACGCTGTGAGTTATGAAGTCTACAGAGATGGCGTTTTTCAAGGTGCCGCTAACGGTGGCTCGTTTTTGCAAACTGATCTTCGTGATGGTATTGATTACGCCTATGAGGTTATCGCCCTCGATTCAAATGGCAATAGCCTAGTGGCTGCGCAGTTAACGGTTAACACAGCCGACAGACCTATACCGGGTGTAGAAACCGCGTTTACCTTAGGATTGGATTCCAGAATCTATGCCGATACCGTTGCCGAATTGGTTTGGCTTGCGCCTAATCGTGCAGAGAGTTACGACGTTTTCCGTAACGGATCGTTGTATAGAAGCCTAGATAGTGGAGACTATAAAAGTCTGTACGAAACGGATTTAGAGCATGGCGTAGATTACGTCTATCGCGTTGTGGCCTATGACAGTTGTGATGAGTTAATCATCGAACAAAGTCATACGTTAAATACCGGCGATGGAGTGACACCTGCCCAGCAGCAAAGCGAACGTCTGGTGATTAAGTCAACTATCTTCTCGTCAGAAACTGCAGAAATTAGTTGGAACGGTGTTCAAGGTGCCAGTCGTTACGATATCTATGACAATGAGGTGTTCATCACCAACACTGACGGACGCTCGCTTTTTATCGATGACTTAGTACCCGGCATTGACAGGAAATTTCTTGTAGTAGCCTTTGATGCTGACGGCAATGAAGTGGATCAAACCTCAAGGGTTCTTAATACGGCCGACAACAGTTTTGCGTTGAACCGCCAACCTTTTTTGTCCGGGATAATTACAAGTTATAACTCTTTTCGCTTTCGATACGGCCGGGTAGAAGCACGTGCTCGTATGCCTGCTGGTAAAGGTTTGTGGAGTGCTTTCTGGTTGCTTAACGCCTACTACAAACAAGATCAGCCTGAAGATCCTGAAATAGATATTATCGAAGCAATAGGTGATAACGTCACGACAGCGAATCACGCTTATCACACTCGATTCGATAGCAATGGTGATGGTTTCTACGACGGAACCAACTCCACCGAAATGCGTGCAACCATCAGTGATTTCTCAGCTGACTTCCATGTCTATCGAGTGGATTGGGAAGAGGGCCGAATAGTCTGGTATGTCGACGATGTGGAAACCGGACGAGTCGAGGGTGATCAGGTGTCCAGCGAACAAATGTACTTGCTGGCCAATTTAGCGGTAGGAGGTAGCTTCCCTGGACCTGCTGACGAATCAACGCCGTTTCCGGCGCGATTCGAATTGGATTACATCAGGGTGTATCAGCGCTAGGCAGTAAGTCTGCGTCTAGTACCTGAAAGCCTTAGTAAGAACAGTAAGACCAACAGCATCCAATAAGGTCCTAGCGAACCACCACCGCTGCTTTCTTCTTCATTGTCTGCACCGTCGCTGGTATTCGGATCATCGTTGGTTAGACCTGAGTCGTCTGAGCCATCCGAACCGCCGGTGTCTTCAGAGTTTCCAGAGTCATCTGCACCGCCGGTATCGTCGGAACCGCTGTCGCCTGCTTCATGCCCCGAGTCATCAGAGCCGCCAGTATCGTCAGAATGACCAGAATCGTCGGAACCACCTGTGTCCTCGGAGTGCCCGGAATCATCAGAGCCTCCGGTATCTTCAGAATGACCGGAGTCGTCTGAACCGCCCGTGCCCTCTGAATGCCCAGAGTCGTCTGATCCGCCTGTGTCTTCGGAATGACCGGAATCATCAGAGCCTCCGGTATCTTCCGAGTGTCCAGAGTCATCGGAACCTTCGCCAGCGTTGGGATCGTCGTTAGCTGGCGGCTCTGTATCTCCACTGAGAATATTAGAGTTTGTACCATCAACGTTAACCACATCCGGCGTAATGACAGTGGTGTCTACAACTTCAGGGATGTCTGGAACATTGATGGACGCCGCACCGGTTGTGGGTGAGCGAAGTTGATCATTGTCTACGGCAACGACTCGATACGAGTACGCAGCTCCTGACGTAATGGAGCTATCGTAGTAACTAACACCTTCAACGAAGGCGACAATGATGTCGTTTCGATAAATCTCGTAGCCGGTTATATGTCCGTTATCGATTGAATGCTGCCAGAACAATTCTATCTCGCTCGGCGAATATTGCTCTAACCTGAAACTGCCGGGGGTCGTGGGTTGTTCAGGGTGATAGAAAGTATCGAGATCTGAATTGGGGTCAAGAGTTGTAGTAACAACGAACGGCTCTGTCGCGGGTGATCGATTCTGTTCGTTGTCTACGGCCACAATTTGATAGGCGTAACTTGTGACTGCTGCTAGCTGTCGATCTTCATGACTTAAGCCTGTTGTAAATTTAGCCAGCTGCCCATCGCGCCAGACTTCATAACCGACAATGCTGCCGTCATCGATAGCGTCGTCCCAGAATAATTCTACTCGGTTAAAACCGGTGAGTTGGCCACGCAAATTTAAAGGGGCATCCGGTGCGCCATCAGCACCGGGCTCTACCGGTAGTGAGGGGATGGTTCGTTGTTCATCGATGTTAGCGAGCAAACTGTATCGTGTGGCTCGTTGACCGAATATACCTAAATACCAAGTCGTGTTTTCTTGTGCAGAAACCACACAGATTTTTCCGCCAGATTGTCCACCGGAAGAAAGACAATCAAAAAATCCATTGTTGTCAGCAGGACCCGAAGGCAACTGGCCGGAGTTAACCCAGAGATCAACATCCTGCAGTTCGCCCTGAACCGATACGGTTAAGGTGTGTGCGCCGGTACCTTGAATTTCATAGTAGTCCCAATGCTGCGGTCGAAGCGTGTTGACTGCGACTTCGTTCGATTCAATGAGCGGCTGACCTATCTGGATAATCTTACCTTCGGATGGTGTGCCCTTATCGTTCACAAGGAATAGTAAATAATGACCTGGAGGTGCAATCTCTCGACTTAATGGCGCTTGTATGCGCAACGCTGAAGTATCTCTTGAAAACTCCAGAGGAATCAGGCGTTGCTCCTGGTTTTGCGAATGAGTAACGGAACCTAGTTTGATTAGATGCGCCTTGGCAATGGATTCCGGGTTTGAGGTTTCTACCGCAAAGTTTTGCTTATAGGTAGCCACTGTTGGAAGGGCGGTAATGTCTGGGCGAACAGCCAGCTCTCCGGACTCATCAAAAAGATAAGGTGGCGAGAATATTTCCGCGTTCTGTTCGTGGTATCTCTCTTCACTACATATCCCGCAGTAACCACCACCGGCTGATAACACCCGTCCGTCTGCTAGTAACAGCGCAATAGAGTGGTATTGACGAACACGATTCATATCGGCGAGTTGCGACCAGACGCCAAGCTCGGGGTCCCAGACTTCCGGTGTCATGATGGAGTTATCAAGGTCAAGAAGATCTGCGCCACTGGAATTACCACCGGTAGCGAGCACTGAGCCGTCAGCGAGTATTGTTAGATTATGCTGTCGCCGCCCAGTCGACATGTCACTGGTGGCAGTGGTTGTCTGGGAGGACATATCGACGATAACGCTTGAAGCTTCAGAGTTGCCGCCGCCTGCGATTAATACTTTATCGACATCGTATAGAGCATAACTACCGTAGCCGCGATAGGCGATATTGTCGCGCTCTGGTCCACTACTCCAAAGTCCGCTGTCGGCCGTATCCAGAGTGCTTAATGTGTTGTGCGGGCCCAGGTACATAACATCACCGTCGGTGGTGGTTTGTAACCAGGAGTAGTCACCGCTGAAGGTGTACTGGGTTTGAATTGGTAGCGGACGCCATTGTTTGTTGAGCTGAAGCACCTCAGCAATCGGTGAGGGCGAGTAGGTGCCGCCAAATGTCAGTAACTCCCCATTAGCCAGTGGCGCTACCGAGGAATACCAACGAGGCGCGTTGAGCCGATCGGATTGTGTCCAGGTATTTGTCCAAGGGTCGTAGATACTGGAATTGGATAATGGGCCGTTGCGACCTTGTTTACCGCTATCACCACCGGCGAAAACAATTCTGCCGTCCCAAAGGTGCGAAGAGCCGGAACAGAACAAGTCTGCATTTGTATCGTTGTATGCTTCTTTGTGGGTGTCTGATACGGGGTCCCAGACTGTCACTCTAGTGGTGTAGTTTTCGGTGGTGTGGGGATCATCATCGAAGTCGTCGGGCGTAGCGTCCCACGCTATGACTTGTCCGGTCGGTAGCAGGTTGGCGTGGACGGCCAAAATGGGCCATGACGATACCTCAGACCATTGCCCGAGTAAGCCGGGGTCACTAACACCTGTCGACCTTGCTTGCAGCCTTGCTTCAGCAAGTTCGCTTGTTTTTTGAGAGGGGGATGCTGTGTTGGATACAGCGGGCAATTCTGATTTAGCGTGATTTTCGTGCGCCAAAGCGTGTCCGGCGACAACCAGGCCAATGGAACACGACATAACAAATGTCGCTATCGATGTTCTTGCAAAACCAGACGCAGCCATTGCGAGCTTCAAGTTCAAGCCTTTCATCCTGAATGTTTGAATACACCGGCCGAAACCTAGTGATTCGATCCATCGGTTAATTCGTGTCTGTTCCAAGGTCCTGCGTGTTCAAAGACACTGGTGTTCAAGCACGAAACCTAAAAAAGGATGCGACTTAAACCATCACAATTATGAAAAAAACAGAGTGCTAACTCTCAGTTAGCACTCACTAAATTCATAATATCTCACACGAATCGTTTAAAGATATTTAGCCAAGTCACAATATTAAACTCCACCCTATTTTAAGTGTGTGTAATTTCACCGAATATTGGTCAAATTAAGCGTATGCCTGCAATTTGTAATGAAAGAACCATACTATTGGGCAGATAAAACACCTTGAAGCGCTTCGTACGCCGCCTTGGGTTGATAGTTCTCGTCGAGGATCAAAGCGTTGGCATCATTCAACCACGAGTAACGATCTGTGAAGCCCCAAATTTGGGTCGCCTTACAAGCTGATTGCGCCAGACACGTTGACAACACATTTGCAAACACTTGCGCTTGCTGCTCATCGCTATCACCCGCCTGCATGGCAACATCCAATTCGGTGATATAGACATCCAGACCCAGGTCAGCAAAGCGTTGTAAGTTGGCTGCTACTTCATCAAAGCGATCGAAATCAGATTTCACGTGCATTTGAAATCCGACTCCGTCGATAGGCGTGCCTTGCGCGATAAGCTCCTGGATGAGTTCGTACATAGCATCGGACTTAGCACCGCTTATCCCTACGTCGTAGTCGTTATAAAGAAGCTGGGCTGTCGGAGCATGTTGGCGAGCCTTAATAAAGGCTTTGTGTATGTACTCTTTGCCCATAGCCTCAAACCAGACTGACTGACGGTAAGTGCCATCATCTTCAAAGGCTTCATTAACAACATCCCAAATCTCGACATGATCGTTATAGC
>CAZCKD010000073.1:0-15712 GCA_964498925.1 uncultured Granulosicoccaceae bacterium | reverse complement strand
TGACCACCGTCACGGCTGGAAGGGCAGCTTGAATGTTCCTTCGCAACATCTGCGAAGTCCGCTCCCGCTTTAATTTGGTCGATAAGTGTTTGGCACTTATCTTCGCTGTCGACAAGGATGTGGCGGGCTGTAGCTTGACTCATGACTTGGGTTTCCAGATTCCGAAGGCGTCTTGTTGAGGTGGAGAAGGAGGTGGTGGAGGAGCTGATTGTTTTTTCTGACTATCAACATCGTCCGCAACGTGTTTCATGAAGGCAGAGAGTTGATCCAGCACTTCCGTTTTTTGCTCTGAGGGCATGTCCTGTTGTCCCAACAAGAAGCCAACGACGGCACACAAGTACTGTGAGGTGACGCCGGGATCAGATGCTGCTTCGTCATGCCCTTGAAGTAGGGCTTGAATGTCGCCAACCAGTTTGGTTGATAGTTGTAATTCACTCATTAATTCATGTAGGCCAAGGTGGGCTGAAGGTCGTCTGCACTGAAGGCCATATCGTCGTCGCTGTGTGCATTCAGGCTGCTGTCAGATTGCGAAGAAGGTACTTTTTCGCTAGTGAGCCGCACCTTGTTGCATACTGGGCATTGATGCCAGCAGCTTGTGGTGTTTCCGCTCGTCTCTCGACGACTGACAACCATGGGAGATTGGCAGCTTCTGCATTTCATGTTGGACATGGCGATAGACTTTGGTCGACAGCAGTTAGTGGTCGCTACAGCAAGGTAGCCGGGAGCAGCTCAAGTTTACCTTAAGCGGAAGCCTATCCGCACTTAGAGTCGCCACAATTCATGCAAGTCTGACAACCATCTCTCAAGACGACCGCTTTGTTGTTGCATTTGGAACAGTGTGTCGCGTTTGCCATCCAAGGCTCTTCCGCTGTTTCTGCATCTGAGTCATCGCTATTTTGTGATGACGCCTGCTCAGCCAGCAGTTCTGCTTTCTTCTCTTCGATGAGTTTTGCGGCAACTTCGTCTGGCTCGTTGCTCTTTAACATGCCGATATCGATCAGATGCCGCTCAATGACTTCACCGATTTCGGCAATGATAGAAGGCATGTATTTACCTTTATTCCAGTAGCCACCTCTCGGATCGAAAACAGAGCGGAGCTCATCGACGAGGAAGGTTATATCGCCACCCTTTCTAAATACCGCCGACATGATGAGGGTTAAGGCAACAATCCATTGATAGTGTTCAAGATTTTTGGAATTGATAAACACTTCGAACGGGCGCCGCATCTCGTGCTCGGTACCTTCATTGAGCACGATATCGTTGATTGTGATGTACATAGCATGCGCCGAAACGTGCTCTGGCGTCTTTAGCTTATAGGTAGAGCCAATCAGTTTTTGAGGGCGTTCGAGAGTCTCATGCATTTGTATGACATCGGCCAATTGACCGTTTGTCTTTGATGAGTCGTTACCCTTGGAGTTCCCTGAAGCGGCATCTGCGCTGTCTTCGCTGGGCTTTGCGACGGCGTAACCGACAATTTTCTGGCTGATTTTCATGTTAGCTGGTCCTTAGAATTTGCCGTAGTAGCCTTCTTTCAGGGCGTCGTACAGATTGGCCGCTGTGTGCATCTCGCCGTCGTATTCAATTTCTTCGTTGCCTTTAACGCTGACAATCGAGCCGTCTTCGAGGGTGAATTTGTATTCCGTGTTTTCCAGATCTGTTTCTTTGACAAGAACGCCTTGGAAATTCTCCGGGTTGAAGCGAAAAGTTGTGCAACCTTTAAGCCCCTGATCATAGGCGTACATGTAAATGTCTTTAAAATCATCGAACGCAAAATCGGTTGGGACATTCGCCGTTTTAGAGATCGAAGAATCGATCCAACGCTGAGCCGCAGCCTGTACCGAGACATGATCCTTAGGGGTAATGTCATCAGCAGACATGAAGTACTCAGGCAGTTGCGCTTCAGCATCCTCAGCGTAAGGCATCGCCTTTTCGTTAACTAACGCTTGATAGGCCAATAGTTCGAACGACAGTACATCGACTTTCTCTTTCGATTTTCTGCCCTCTCTGATGACGTTACGTGCGTAGTGATGCGCAAAGCTTGGCTCTATTCCATTGCTGGCATTATTGGCTAGTGATAATGAAATAGTGCCGGTAGGGGCGATGGAGCTATGGTGTGTAAAGCGGCTGCCATGTTCTGCCATCTGCTCGACGAGCTCCGGATCCACCTCACTGATGCGTTGCATGTAACGGCTGTAACGGGCGTGTAATACACGCCCGGTAACCTGGTCACCGACTTGAAAACCATCGGTTTTCATTTCAGGGCGTTTTCTGAGCATCTCGCCGGTCACGGTGAAACTCTCATCCATTATCGGGGCAGGGCCTTTTTCTTTCGCTAAAGCGAGTCCTGTTCTCCAACCGGCAACAGCCAGTTCCCGCGTCACTTTTTCAGTGAATTCGAGTGATTCCTCACTACCGTATTTGATACCCATCAATGTCAAGGAAGAGCCGAGGCCCAGATATCCCATTCCATGTCTGCGTTTACGGCGAATCTCGCGTCGTTGTTGTTCGAGTGGTAGTCCGTTGACTTCAACAACGTTGTCGAGCATGCGTGTGAAGATTTCGACGGTCTTGATGTATCTATCCCAATCGAACCGAGCTTTTTCTGTGAATGGATCCAAAACGAAACGCGTAAGATTCACTGAGCCAAGCAAACAAGCACCATAAGGAGGTAGAGGTTGTTCTCCGCACGGGTTGGTCGCACGAATGGTTTCGTCATACCAGTTGTTGTTCATCTCATTGACTTTGTCGACCAGAATAAAACCAGGCTCTGCAAAATCGTAAGTCGATGCCATGATCAGATCCCATAGGCGTCGCGCTGGCATTTTTCGGTAGATGCGGCAAGCCACTAGACCTTCGTCATTCACCACGACACTTTTATGTGATGGCCAATCACGCCATACCACTTGGTCAGGATTTTCCAGTTCGACGTCCCCGTCTTCTAGCTCTTTTTCTCTGATTGGAAATGCGAGCTGCCATTGCTCATCGGCTTTTACGGCTTGAATGAAATCTTCTGTGATGAGCAGAGACAGATTGAACTGTCTGAGTCGTCCGTCTTCGCGCTTCGCCTTGATGAATTCCAATACGTCGGGATGACGAACATCAAATGTACCCATTTGCGCGCCGCGACGACCACCGGCCGAAGACACCGTGAAGCACATCTTGTCAAAGATATCCATAAAGGAGAGAGGGCCGGATGTGTAAGCACCGGCACCAGATACATAAGCCCCTCGCGGACGAAGCGTTGAAAAGTCGTAGCCAATACCACAACCGGCTTTGAGCGTTAATCCAGCTTCGTGCACTTTACCCAGAATGTCGTCCATGGAATCGGTGATGGTTCCACTGACTGTGCAATTGATGGTTGAGGTGGCAGGTTTGTGCTCTAGAGCGCCTGCATTAGATGTGATACGGCCCGCAGGGATAGCGCCTTGCTCAAGCGCCCAAAGAAATTCTTTGTACCACTTTTGCCTGTCGGCCTCGGTCTTCTCGACATCTGCCAACGCTCTGGCCACCCGGATGAAAGTGTCCGCGATGGTGTTATCGACATTCTGCCCATCTTTGGTTTTGAGTCTGTACTTTTTATCCCAAATATCCAGTGATGTTTCTTGCAACGGCAGTCGGGTTAAAGCCGGTTTAACCACGGTGTCTTTCAGTGCCAATACGTCAACAGTACTCATTGAAAGATGAATCTCCTCATGCATACGGCCTCATCGTGAGGCTGGGTTGGTTTGCTAGTGGCTCATTCCCTAGAAAATCACAACATATAGTGTTGCTACGCTAATCCGTGCGCAATATATAGTGTAGCGCTCTATAAAAATTTTACAGAGTCACCACCGATATTTCTTAAAACTGGGTGAATAATTCTTTATTTTTGCGAGATGCAAATTTGTGCACTGATCTACATCGAAAATGTCGACCAGTAAGCTTCTTCGCGGCCGCAGAGTATATTCTCAAAGAGATCTGCAGGTCAACGATTAGCACAACATCTAGACGTTAATTTCTACGTGCACACTACATATAGTGGTTTAGCTGCAAAATAACGTGGATAACAAGTGTGCAAACCGTGTATAAGCTGTGGAAAACCTGTTGGGGCGGACATCTGAAAGCCACGTGGGTTGGGCTTTGCGCCACAATTCGACCGATGCTGAGTCTGTTACAAGAGATTTATGTATTAATCCGGGTAACCTGTTACTTGACTCGCGAATGCGATTCCTGAAGTGCTCACAACAGCCATGTGGCCAGTCCCAGAAAGGCAATCAAACCGACCACATCGGTGATCGTTGTTAATGCAACCCCTCCCGCCAGGGCCGGATCAACCCCCATTTTTCGCAGAAATACCGGCAGCATTGCACCAGCCGTCGCTGCGGTCACCAAATTAATGACCAGTGCCAGCCCGATGATGATGCCTATTTGGATATCGCCGAACCATAGCCAGACTAAGCCGGCGACAATCATTGACCAGATGAGGCCGTTAAGTAGGCCGATCGCTACTTCCCGAGTTAACAGGTCCCTTAAATTACGCTTATTAATTTGATTTAACGCCTGGCCGCGTATCACCAGAGTCAAAGTCTGACTGCCCGCGATACCTCCCATGCTGGGAACGACGCTCATGAGTACCGCAAGTGTGACCACCCTCTCCAGTGTGCTATCAAATTGAGCGATGACCCAGGAGGCGAGAAGAGCGGTGAGTAGATTGACACCAAGCCATAAGGCACGTTTTCGCGTGCTTCGAAACACCGGTGCAAATATGTCGTCTTCCTGATTCAAGCCCGCCATACTCATCACGGATTGTTCAGCTTCCTCACGGATAACATCGACCACATCGTCAATCGTCACGCGGCCGATAAGGTGGTTGTTGTCGTCCACGACGGGTGCTGAAACAAGGTCAAAATCCTCGAACATGCGAGCCACTTCAGTCTGCGATGTCATCACATGCATCGGTTCGATAACGTTGGTGTAGATATCACTGACTAAGGTGTCTGGTGCATTGGTGAGAATTAGTCTGAGCGGTAGCTCACCCTGGTAGCGTCCATAGCGGTCGGTCACCCAAAGCCGATTGGTTTGTCTGGGCATGTCGCCGCGCCTGCGCAAATAGCGCAGAACCACATCTACCGTGACGTCTTCTCTTACCGTTATCACATCCAGATTCATCAGACCACCGGCACTTTCTTCCGGATAGGCCAATACTTGATCGAGTCGTGCACGATCCTGTCGATCCATGCCTGCAAGAACTTCGGCAGTTAGATGTTCTGGCAGGGATTGAACAAAGTCGGCAAGATCATCCAGATCGAGTTGTTCGGTTGCAGCTCGAAGTTCTTCCACGTCCATGCCACGGACAAGGCTCTCTCGAACCTCGTCACCAACCTCCATGAGAACTTCCCCTTCAAGCGCCATATCGATTGCATCCCATAAGATGCGACGACGGCTGGGGGGCAATGCTTCCAGGGCGTCTGCTATTTCTGCAGGATGCATGGCCAGCATGATTCTTCGGGCAGCCGACAGCGAACCATCACTGATATTTTCAGCGAGTGCACTGGATTGCTGCTCGATTTCAGATTCCATGATCCGTGTTCAGCAATAGGCGGCTAGGTAGAGCAGGGGTCGACCATCAGACATCCGGGGCGGAGGCGTTTATTTTCTCCAGTAACGTTTTTTGTACTTCACTGGATTCCGCATTGAGAAGCGAATTGACCTTCTTTTTCAGCGTAGTTCGTCGTGCGGATATCAAACTGCGTTTGGTTTCCAGAATAAGATTTGGTGGCATGCTGAATTCGGTTAATCCCAGACCTAGAAGCACGCGAACATAGCGCGAATCACCGGCCATTTCACCGCAGAGTGTGACGGGTATATCGCTGGCTGCACCCGCTTCAATCGTCATCTTTATCAACTGTAAAACGGCTGGGTGCATCGGATCATAAAGGTAATCAACCTGATCATCGATTCTGTCGATGGCCAGGGTGTATTGAATCAAGTCGTTTGTACCGATGGACAGAAAATCCAGGCGTTCGGCAAATTGTTTTGCAGCAATGGCAGCGGCGGGTACTTCGATCATGGCACCTACCGTGATGTCTTCATCAAACTCTATGTTTTCGTCGCGCAGTGATTGTTTAGCTTGTTCAATGAGGACAAGGCATTGCTGTACTTCTGCAATGTTCGTCAACATGGGTATAAGCAAGCGAATAGGACCACGCGCGGAAGCTCTCAATATTGCCCGCAGCTGAGGAGTAAACAGGGCCGGGTCACTGAGACAGAGTCGAATGCCACGAAGACCCATGGCCGGATTATGAGCTAAGGGTCTCGCCCGTACGTTTTGCTGCCCCTCAAGGTGTTTGTCAGCGCCAAGGTCCGCTGTTCGAATCGTTAAGGTTTCTCCTTTCAACGCTCTAAGCACTTTGGTGTACACCTTGAAGTGCTCTTGTTCTGTCGGCACAGATTCGCGATTCATGTAGAGAAACTCGGTTCGATACAAACCTACGCCGTCGGCGCGCACGCGTTTGAGTGCCTTGATATCTTCTTCTATTTCTATGTTGGCCGAGAGCTTGAGTTTTACGCCATCCAGCGTTATCGCTTCGGTATCTATCAGCTTGCTGAGTTCACGTTGCTTTTGTCGTGTCTCCTTTTGCTGGCGCTTAAACGAGCTCAACATCTGTTCGGTCGGCTCGGCTAGGACCATACCCAGTTGACCGTTCAACGTGAGGATTTCGCCGTTATTAATATATTGACGAATATTAGTAACACCGACAATGGCGGGTATGCCAAGGCTGCGTGCCAGTATTGCAGTGTGTGAGAGTTGCCCACCGGTTTCAGTGATGAACCCGGCAACACCATGGTGTTGCATAGAGACTGTGTCAGCCGGGGTTAGGTCATCAGCGATCACGATCTGACCCTTCCAGTGTTCCGGACCTTCTACAGGTTCTGCACTTTCATCCAGAGCGCGCAGTACAGAATCGATAACATGATTGACGTCATCGATTCGCGTTGAAAGATAAAGATCGTCCATAGAGCCGAAGACCTTTATGAGTTCTTCTCGTTGTTGTTGCAGCGCCGCCTCTGCGTTGATGAGCTCTGACTTAATGATATCAACGGGTCGTTGCGACAGTACTCCGTCTTCCAGCATCAAAATATGCGTTTCGATAAACGCGCTGACATCGCTGGTGGCTTCTTTGGGGATGTTGTCTCGCGCCGTTAATAGCTGCGCTTTAGCGGCTTTGACAGCTCGCTTAAAACGCCGAACCTCTGCAGGCACGGATTTTTTTGATAAAGAGCGTGAGGTGACGTCAATCTGGTTTCGTCGTAACACGAAGGCATCGCCGATGGCGATTCCCCTTGAGACGCCGATGCCGTTGAACATCAAACTCATGCCCGGTTACTCCTCTTCGTCGAATCGGCGATTGATCAAATCAGCGACTGCTGCAAGTGCTTTTTCTTCGTCGGCGCCGGTAGCTGTCATTGTGACGTTGGAGCCACAACTGGCAGCTAGCATCATGACGCCCATAATGCTTTTACAGTTGACCTTCTGACCTTCCTTTTCGATATCGATATTGCACTCGAAAGATGACGCTAGCTTTACAAGCTTCGCGGCAGCTCTTGCGTGCAGTCCGAGTTTATTGATGATTTGAAGTTCGCTGGAAATCACGTTGCTGTTCCAAAGGTTAGTGAAGTTGCCTGTGGCGCTTCGACACATTACCGCGTCCATTGGAGAAGTGCTCAGAGAGCCGTTCTGTGAGGTAGACCGATCGATGACGGCCACCGGTACATCCTATAGAGACAGTCAGGTAAGCTCGATTTTCTGATTCGAAGGCCGGTAGCCATCGAGCAACGAAATCCCGGATGTCTCTAAACATATTCTCAACCTCCGGCTGTTCTTCCAGGAAATCGATAATCGGTTTTTCCCGACCGGTATGTTCTCTAAGTTCAGGTTCCCAGTGCGGGTTTGGCAAACAGCGAACATCGAACATGAAATCGGTACTGGCTGGCGCACCGTGCTTAAAGCCGAACGACTGAAAGATCAGCGCAAGACCACCTTCGGTTTTACCTAAAAGATAAGTACGGATGATGTCGCGCAAATCGTGGAGATTCATCGAACCGGTATCGACAACAAGATCGGCTTCTGACTTTACCGGGTCCAGCAAACGTATCTCTGCATCGATGGCACTGATTAGTGGAAGATCTTCGCTGCTTAGCGGGTGCTTTCTGCGAGTCTCTGAAAAGCGTTTAACCAGCGTATTTCTGTCGGTGTCGAGATAGAGGACCTCTCCGGTAATATCTTCTCTGGCTTTGATGTCACCGAGCAGGGTCATCAGGTTGTCGGCTGAGGCGCGCTCGCTGCGCATATCCACACCGATAGCCAGGTTGTTGTAGAGCTCCGAGCCACTGGCTAGCAGTTTGTCGATAAATTCTGAAAGCAGGTTGGCCGGTATGTTGTCGATACAGAAGAACCCCTCGTCCTCCAGTGTATGCAGAGCAACGCTTTTGCCTGATCCTGATAATCCGGTCACGATGGTTAAACGAGTCATTTAATCCGGCTCCTGCCGTGGGGTGGATTCAATACCTGACTTGGGTTTAGTTGCATGATTGGTATGCAGGTTTTGTGCATTTCCAGCCAAAGCTTCCGCTTGTTTCTGTATCAGATCTTTAGAGGCACTGTAGCCGCCTGCAACCAGTATCTGATCGCGAATGGCAGCTTCGACCAGTACAGCCATGTTACGTCCCGGCGCGACGGGGATGGTGCGCCGCGGCACCTCCACGCCTAACACCAGCCGTGTATCGGAGGGGTCGCTGATTCGATCACCGGCAACGCTTGCCAGATCTTTTGAAAAACTATCGGCGCTGATGGGTTTCAAGTGAACAATGCAGCGTAGTATTTTGCGGGAGCGTGTATGCGCATCTCCGTACATTAAAGCAATATTAAGAATGCCCAGGCCGCGAACTTCCAGAAAATCTCTTAGTAGTGGAGGGCATTGACACTCTATGGTGCCCGGTGCGATGCGAGTGAATTCTGGCGCGTCGTCAGCGACAAGGATGTGTCCACGACTGATTAGTTCGAGCGCAAGCTCGCTTTTGCCGACACTGGCATCGCCGGTGATTAGAACGCCTGTCCCGTGTACATCCATCATGACGCCATGAATGATTTCGCGTTCGGCGAGCAATTGCACCAGCAAAAAACGCATCTTGTTATGTAGCTGGGCATACTCCAAGGGTGAGAGCATCAGAGCGATGTTTTCTCGCTCAGCCAAGGCAACAATGCAAGGCGGTGGGGTTAGGTCGTCTGATACAACGATCATGTCGCAGGTTTCGGGCAGCGAGAATTCGAAACGTGTTGTATCCAATTCTTCACTTTCGCCAAAAAGCCTGACTTCGGCAGAACCCAGAAGCTGTATGCGATTGGAGCTATTGAAATTTAAAGGGCCGAGTAGGCGCGGGCGTTCCTCGCGCGCTTCGTCTCTGGAAATCAGTCGCGACTCTGATTCTGTGCCTGCGATCCAGGAGAGTTTGAGATCCTCTCGTAAGGTTTCGAAAGCTTCACCGACGGTCAGTTGACGTGAGGACATCGGTTATATTCTCTAGGTGGCCGTATGTCAGGCCTGCGGAGTAGAAAGACTAAGCAAATGCTTATAAAGGCGTTCTGGCTGCTCGAAGTTGCGAAGCTGGGTTCGCAGAGTTTCGTCACTGAAGCGTTTGGCCAGTTGCGCCAGAATTTTTAAATGCTCATCGTTACAGTTCTCAGGTACCAGCAAGCCGAGTACCAAATCGACGGCCTGACCGTCTGTGGACTCGTAATCGACACCTTCATCGAGTGTGACAAAGGCAGCGATAGGTTCTGTGACACAGCTGAGCCTGCTATGCGGTAAGCCGACGCCATGTCCCAACCCGGTGCTACCCAGACGTTCCCGGCTTATCAGTGCGTCGAGGATTGCCATGTCGCTAAGCGTTTCGACTTCTGAGCTGGGTTTGTCAGATGATTTTTGTGCCTTTTTCTTGGCTATGGATAGTGGGTTGATACCAGAGCTTTTGTCCGCTTCGTCATCATTCGTGGCGTCGATGGCGTCGGAAACCGTGCACTGGCTGGCTCGGAGCGATTCCCCGAGGATTTCAGCAACCGTCTGTAGCGTGCGTTTTTTGCTTTGTACGCTGCAGCGACACCTTATGCGCTCGGGTTCGAGTAAATCAGCTAAATCCATGTTTTTTAAGCGAATCGCAACTCTTGGCGGCTCAAAGGCCCTGCAGCTTGCCGGTGGGGCAGGCTAGTACAGGGCCTTTGAGTTTTCCGCGATGTCGCTATTGTGCGCTCTCGCTGTCCGGATTAAAAGTGTGGAGTCTTAAGTTTTGCCACTTAATCCATTGGCACAGGTTCACGGGATCTCCGATGAGCCTTTAGCTTTCCTTTATGGCGGATGAGTTGTCTATCAAGTTTGTCTGCTAGCAGGTCTATTGCTGCATACATGTCAGGCTCGGTCGTGGTCGCGTGGAGCTTCGTGCCAGCCACTTGTATGGTGGCCTCAGCTTTTTGTCGCATTTTTTCGACGGTAAGAGTGACATGCACCCCGAATAGGTTCTCGGAGTGTCTTTGGAGGCGGTCCATCTTGTCAGTCACGTAATTTCGCATGGAGCTGGTTACGTCAACGTGGTGACCTGATACTGTGAGGTTCATGGGCATCTCCTAACTTGTTTAACTTAGCGTTTAACGAGGAATGCGGGGAGGTTTAAAAATCCCCCGCTGTTTGTCCAGGTGCATTGCGCATCCTGTTGGAGGGGGGTGGCAGGCCCAAGGCTCCCTTATGACCCACTCGAATGGTGGGAAGGCCGGGAGACGCTTTGTTTGGGCGTGCAGTAATGTCATAGTGGTTTTGGTGCTTCTTCCAAATATTAGTTCAAACGTTTGCGCTCATTAGATGGCGGAATCGCCATAGACTCACGATACTTCGCCACAGTCCGTCGTGCAACCTGAATTCCCTCTGCAACTAACGTACTGGCGATTTTGCTGTCGGATAACGGTTTCGTAGCGTCTTCTGCGGCGATAAATTTTCGAATCATCGCGCGGATGGCGGTCGCCGAGCACTCGCCACCATTAGCGGTGGACACGTGGCTGGAGAAAAAGTACTTAAATTCGAAGATTCCACGCGGTGTGTGAATGTATTTGTGGGTTGTGACGCGGGATATGGTTGATTCGTGCAGGCTCAGTTGTTCGGCGATGTCGCGCAGAACGAGTGGCTTCATTGCCTCGTCGCCATACTCTAAAAAGCTTCTTTGACGCTCAACAATGGCTGTCGCGACGCGTAACAGTGTCTCGTTACGTGATTGCAGACTTTTGATGAACCAGCGTGCTTCTTGAAGGTGGTTACGCATGAAATTATTGTCGTCACTCTTGTCTGCGCGCTTCACCATGCCCGCATAGAGTGCGTTTATGCCCAATTTTGGTGCGATATCAGGGTTCAGCTCAACCCGCCATACGCCCTTGACCTTTTTCACGAAAACATCGGGAACGATGTATTCGTCATGGTCGTTCACAAGCTGACGACCCGGGCGAGGGTTGAGGCTTCGAATCAAAGCGATAGCTTCCTGTAGCAATTCGTCGCTGATTTTGAACAGTCGTCTTAGACGGGCAAAATCATGTGCAGCTAACAGATCCAGGTGTTTGTCGACAATGCCCATGGCAATGCTGACCACCTCTGACTCCGGGTGTTGGCTGAGTTGAATATTCATGCACTCACTGGCATCGCGTGCGCCGCAACCGGCTGGATCCAAGTGTTGTACAAGATGCAGTACCGTTTCGAATTCATCGAGTACAAACATCTGTTCCGGGTCAACGATGTCGCGATTAAGACCATCAAGTAGAACGTCGACACCATCGATTAAATACCCGTTGTTATCAATCGCATCAATGATCGTTTCTGCAATTTCCTGATCTCGCTCTGAGAGCGGGGCGAAGCGAATTTGTTCGTTGAGGTGGTCTTGGATGCTGGCAATGCCGGCATTATGGAATTCGGTGAAGTCTCGCGATTCTCCATCGCTACCCGAGCCACTGCTTGTGGGTGTAGCGGAGTCGTAGATATCGTCCCAGGCGCTGTCTACAGGCAGGTCTTCGGGCAAAACCTCGTCATTTGCCGATGTCGTTTCGCCCATAACCTCTGATTCAGCAGCGGTCTGCTTTTGTTCTTCTACAGCTTTTTCTTCTTCTCGATTGGCTTCGCGGGTTTCACGCGATTCGTTAGCGAGATCAGCTTCGCGAGGCTCAGCACCTTCTTCATCCTGCATCTCAAGCATAGGATTGCTCTCGAGTGCCGTCTGAATCTCTGTTTGAAGCTCCAAAGTCGATAACTGCAGAAGCTTGATAGCCTGTTGCAGCTGAGGAGTCATGGCCAGAGACTGGCCCATCTTGATCTGTAGTGACTGTTTCATGGTGCGTGTCCAGTTAACCTGTACGAGCTGAGGAAGTAACAGTTAAAAATGTCTACTATGCAAGCATCTCGCCAAAATCAAGTATGGCCCAAAAACCCAATATTACAAACTTGTTAATTTGCAATCTTCAATTGATGCACGTTTCGAGTTTTCGGCGACGGCAATCGCCAAATTCAGTGCTGAGACAGCAAACAATTGCTCGCCTCTGCAATGAATTTGCTAGATTTTGAAGTTGTCGCCTAAATAGACCGTTTTTACTTCTTCGTTTTGTAGAACCTCTTCTGGAGAACCCTCCGCGATGAGGTTGCCATTACTTAGAATGTAGGCGCGATCACAAATTCCGAGGGTTTCTCTAACATTGTGATCGGTTATCAGAACCCCGATATTTCTATCCTTCAAATGCGTGATGATTCTCTGTATATCGATAATGGAGATAGGATCAACGCCTGCGAACGGCTCGTCGAGCAGGATGAACCCGGGGTCAGCTGCCAGGGCGCGGGCGATTTCAACCCGTCTGCGTTCACCACCAGACAGGCTGATACCCAGGCTATCTCGGATGTGGTTAATTTGGAGTTCCTCAAGCAGTGATTCCAGCCGATCCCGCTGCTCCGAGGTGTTAAGTTCTTTTCGGGTTTCCAGTATCGCCATGATGTTCTGGCTAACCGTTAATTGCCTGAAAACCGATGCTTCCTGAGGAAGATAGCCCACCCCCTGTCTTGCCCGGATATGCATGGGGTGGCTGGTGATATCAACACCATCGAGCGTGATTTCACCTTGGTCCGGTTTTACCAGTCCTACAACCATGTAAAAGCAGGTTGTTTTACCCGCCCCATTCGGGCCCAGCAGCCCCACAACATCACCACTACTGACAGTCAGGGACACACCTTCAAGAATGCGTCGTTTTTTATAAGCCTTGTGTAGTCCGTTGGCCGCTAGCGTCCGTTTCACTGTCCTGCGCCTGTTGGTGGCAGAATTTGGATGCTGACTCTGCCGGTTTTACCACCACCCTCAGCGATAACTTTTTGACTTCGAGCGTCAAATACAATGAGATTACTGACGACGTTCTGGCGAGGCTGACTCAATGAGGCAGAGCCTTCCAATGTCAGTGTTCCGGCAATTGCATCGTAAGTGACATTCTCAGCTTCGCCCTTTAATACTTCTCCGACATCGTTTTCCTGTTGGAATCTAATCGGCTCGCCAGAGCCTGAAATAGTGCTCAAGGCGTTGTTCTTTAATGAAATGGAGATTTCTTCCGCGCTGATGCGCATTGTGCCTTGAGTGATTTCGACGTTTCCGGAGAGCGTTTGTGTGCCGGCTTTTTCATCAAATTCTGATCGATCAGCCTGCACATCAATTGGCTGGTTGAGATCGCCTTCTTTTGCCTGCGCCGAAACAGTCAGTGACAGAGCGCCAGTTAGGAGGATTGCCCGGAAAAGCGAAATTTTATCGATCACAGTGAGTGTCCTGTCGTTTTTTAAGTGAGCGTACGGGTAATACTTATTGGAGTACGAGTCATTACTTTTTTGGCACTTCATATCGAGCGGTGACTGAAGATAGTAGATTTAGAGTGCCATCGTCGATGGCAGATGTCATGCCGATTGCGCTGACTGCCCAAGATGTGGAAACAATTTCAATGGCGTCCTCGGTAGAAAGCTGATTCGACTCAGTGGCGACCGTTATCGAATCGGTCGTAATCGTTATAGGGTTAGCGTCGAGTTGCTGACGAAGAACGACAACTTCTCCGCGCAACGTAAATAGATCTGGATTGGTATCGAACCGTCCTGTGGCTGAGCTGATATTCCAAGTTGCACCTGGACGATTCAGCTGCATTTTGGGAGCTGTAATTTCAGAGCGGTCGTTATCGGGGTAGTGGGCCAGAGTGTCGCCCTCTACGGTGTACTCAATTTGACCGTCAGTGCCGAATTTGCGCGTGCGAAACTCTGACATGTAATAGTCAGAACGCGTTTCGCGCATATCGATGGTCTCTTCGACTTCAATGGCTTCCGGGGTTTCTATCCGATCAACGGCAATGACCACCAGAATCAAAATAGGCAGAAGCAGCCAGTAGCGTGACAGAAAGCGCGTCAGCATAGCCATTTAGACGACCCCGGCGGCTAGCAAGGCGTGCATCGTGACAATGCCTTCTAATTTCCCGTCTTTTACAACAGGGAGGGCCGTTATTTTCAATTCCTGCATTTTTGCCACGGCGTTTACTGCGAGCGATTCTTTGGTGGTTGTCGCAGGGTTTGTCGTCATTACCGAGCTGATAATTGCTTTTCTGAAATCGACATCGGACGCGATGGTTCGTCGTAAATCGCCATCTGTAAATACGCCGGAAACGCGGTTCTCTGTGTCGACGATGGCTACCATGCCAAGACCTTTTGATGTGATCTCCATGAGTGCGTCGGAGAGGAATGCAGACTCACGGCATTTCGGACAATACGATGGCTTGACCATGACATCCTGAACATGCAGCAACAATCTGCGTCCGAGTCGTCCCCCGGGGTGCGATCGGGCAAAATCATCCTCTGTAAACCCTTTGACACCGAGTAGTGCAATCGCTAATGCGTCACCTAAGGCAAGCATTGCGGTGGTACTCGACGTGGGGGCCAGGCCCAGAGGGCAGGCTTCCCGCTCTACCTGCGTGCTGAGAAAAATATCAGATGCTTTTGCCAGCGCAGACGTTGGCTCTCCACACAGGCTGATCAACGGAATCCCCAAGCGTTTGATACCGGGTACCAGGGTCAGTACCTCATTAGAACTGCCCGAGTACGACAGAGCCAGAACGACATCATCTGCCTTGAACATGCCTAGATCGCCGTGACTCGCTTCGGCTGCATGTACAAAAAACGCGGGGCTTCCCGTACTGGCAAAAGTGGCTGCGATTTTGGCTCCAACGTGTCCGGATTTTCCGATTCCGCACACAACAATCCGGCCTTCGCAGGCCAGCAGCAGCTGGCAGGCGTTGGCAAAATTCTCATCAATTCGACCTTCGAGGTTGGCAATCGCTTCGGCCTCGATGGTGATGACAGATCGTCCTAGCTCAAGCAGGGAGTCCTTGATTTGTGAGAGATCTTGAGTCAGTTCGTTTTGCACTTCTGCCCAATAGGAGGATCAACAGAGAACTCAATAATAGACGTGAGCGAGATGTTTTGGCAGGGGCGGGTAAGATTAAGGCCTCTTTGCGCGCCACTACTGCACGATTAATCCAATGCGTCCAGCTTGTCCAATTCGTCGAGTTCGTCGAGTTCGTCGAGTTCGTCGAGTTCATCGAGTTCATCGAGTTCATCGAGTTCATCGAGTTCATCGAGTTCAT
>CAZCKD010000072.1:0-15769 GCA_964498925.1 uncultured Granulosicoccaceae bacterium | reverse complement strand
CCTGCTGTGCCATGGAGAAAGCCGTATTTTTGATACACGTATGAAGAACTTCAGCAGTAAGAAATACTTTTTGAGGAGAGTCTAATTCTTCAACTTTTGGAAATTCTTCTGGGGGTAGGGTGGCTAACGTAAATTTACTTCTACCCGATTTGAAAATGACCTTATCGCCTGAATAATCAAAATCAACTCTGGCTGAATCAGGTAAGTGTTTACAAATTTCCAGAAGCTTTCTAGCAGGTACGGTGGTGGTGCCTGGTTGATCGATATGCATCTCAACTCTTGCCATCATCTCTATTTCAGAATCAGACGCAGTCAGTGTCAAATATCCATCTTCAGCATGCATTAAAACATTGCCTAGTATGGGTGTTGTTTGACGACGCTCAACCGCTCCAACAACGTGTTGAAGGGGTGCTAATAATGTCTCTCTCTGTGCGCTGAATTTCATGACATAAAAAAATGTTTTGTTTTTATCTGTTTGATTATTACTACTACTACTGAGTAATAACTCTGAGGATAAGTACTAATTATCTTTATAATTCAATGAGTTAAACAAATATTTTTGCTTGTATAACTGTCCGTGTTCTGTCCATTGAACCTGTGTATGAATTGTGGGTAAGTCTTCATGTACGTTTACATCCACAAAAGCGCACACAGTTATCCACAGACTTATACCTGAGTGAGTCTGTGTGTCAATTACCTTTGTTAGCTGGATAACGTTCTCATTAAGTTGCTGTAGTCCTCACGTATCGTATCGTCAGATTCTCGAAGCTCTTCGATTTTCCGACAGGCGTGGAGCACCGTCGTATGATCTCTACCACCAAACGCTTTACCTATTTCGGGCAAGCTCTTGCTGGTTAATTCTTTGGATAAAGCCATCGCTACCTGTCTAGGTCTAGCCACAGATCGTGATCGTGATTTGCTGGATAAATCGGCTAATCGAATTTTGTAGTATTCGGCGACGGTTTTCTGGATGTTTTCGATAGTGACCGTCTTGGCTTGAACAGCAAGAAGGTCGGCTAAGGCTTCTTTGGCAAAATCCAATGTAATGGGTGTGCCAATGAGCTGAGAGTTTGCAATGATTCGTCTAAGTGCACCTTCCAACTCGCGAACATTACTGCGAATACGCTTCGCTACAAAGAAGCTGACTTCCGAGGGTAGGGTGATGCCGTTTTGTTCAGCTTTGCTATTTAAGATGGCAACGCGCATTTCCAATTCTGGTGGTTCAATGGCAACTGATAGTCCCCATCCAAAACGTGTTTTTAATCGTTCCTCCAAACCGTTAACCTCCTTGGGATAACGATCACAAGTGAGGACGATTTGTTGGTTACCTTCAAATAAAGCATTGAAATTATGGAAAAACTCTTCTTGGGTTTGGTCTTTACCAGCGAAGAACTGCACGTCATCTATCAAAAGCGCATCCAAGCCGCGGTAGAAAGACTTGAAGTCATTCATTTTGCCATGCTGTAGAGCGCTAACCATCTCAGCGACATAGCGTTCCGAGTTGATGTACAAAACGCGCGCGCCAGGCTTGTTCGCCACTATCTCGTTACCGATAGCCTGCATCAAATGTGTTTTGCCCAATCCTGAGGCGCCGTAGATCAAGTAAGGGTTGTATGCCGTTCCGGGACTACCACCGATTTGTAACGCAGCCGCTCGTCCCAGTTGATTACTCTTTCCTTCTACCAGCGTCGTGAAATTGAATTGCGGTTTAAGGTTGGATTGATGACTTTCAACGCTCTTAGCTATTTGCGAATGAGCCGGTACGGATTGCCGTGAGTTGTCAGTGTGCGGATGGGATCCGTTGGACAAGTGGCCATTGTTGTTTGCAGAGAGCGGAGCGGTTGTTCTGTGATTACTGGGTTGAATGTCTGATGTGGCCTCCGGAAATTCTGAACCGATAATGAGATGCACCTGAACCTCATCCGATCCATTTAAAACGGTTGCGATTTCCTGGATGCGAGTGAGGAAATTACTGCGAACCGTGTCCAGTACAAATTTATTGGGTGCCAGAATTCGGAGCTGATCATTAATATGCTGAGCTTGGAGTGGTCTTATCCAAGTATTAAGCTGTTGATCGGATAGCTCGGTTTCGAGCTGCGACAAACAGCGATCCCAAAGTGGTGATCTCAACAGCGTTATCTCCGAAACGAAACGATCCCTTAAGTATTCGCAGATGAGCGAATTACCAAGAGTATTGCAGGGGATGTGACTCTACGCGAATAGATGCACGAAGTTCAATCCAACATAAAAAGAATTTACCTGTTCAGAGGGAGGAAATGCGGTTTTAAATAAAAGACAGATCTAATCCATAAGCAGGGATGGTTGACGTTGGGATTCACACGTATTATCATTGTGGGTTCGTTAAAGACCCCCGCAGCAGATTTGCTGCAACTGAGTACAGCACACATGAAAAGAACATATCAGCCGAGCAAGATCAAGCGTGCTCGCACTCACGGATTTCGTGCCCGTAAAGCCACACGTGGTGGTCGAGCAGTATTGGCATCACGCCGTAGAAAGGGTAGAGCGCGCCTTAGCGCTTAATGCGTCTCACTGACTATGGCGCTTCAACGTCGCCTGTCAGTAGCAATCCACTTTCATCGTTTGATGGACATTTCCCGGCCGGGCAATGTCAGATAAACAGTTTTCTAGAGCTTCGCGGTTATTGACCGCGACTGACTATTCGCGCGTATTCAAAAATAACCAGCGGTTTTCTGATCGATACTGGACCGTGCTAGTGCACCAGGAAAAGGATGCGAATCCAAAGCTGGGTCTCGCCATCGCCAAAAAACGTGCGAAACGCGCAGTCGATAGAAATAGACTGAAGCGGGTTGCCAGAGAATCCTTCAGACATCACTCCCATCAGTTAGACGGCCTTGAGCTTGTTGTCATGAATAGAGATGCTGCTGCAGGTGAGAAAATCTCCAAGGTAAGGCGTTCTTTCGATGGTCTGTGCCAAAAAATAGTGGCCAAGTACCGAAAGGTTTAACCCGTTTTGTTTATTAATATCGCGGACTTTCGTTGCTCTGGATTGCCCATTCATGTTGAAAACAGGCGATAATAGGCAATGCTTCGGCTGATCGCTTTTTACAGACGCTGGATTAGTCCGTTATTGCCACCTCGGTGTCGATATATCCCCAGTTGCTCAGCGTACGCGGCAGAAGCAATCGAATCGTACGGAACAGTGCGCGGTGGTTGGCTTGCAACCAAGCGCATCTGTCGATGTCATCCTTTTCATCCCGGTGGGTTTGACCCAGTGCCTCAGAAACCGATCACGCGAACAACAGACTCTTGCTTAACAAACGAGCAGGCGACTGCCACTTGTTCAGATTCTTCTAAGGCCCAAGAAGACTCCACTCTTATTAAAAACGCGACTAAGAATTAATGGAAACCCAACGACTGCTGTTGTACCTTGCGTTCGGATTCTTGAGTCTGATCATCTATCAGACTTGGTTGCAGGACTACCATACGCCAGCGCCAGTTCCTCAAACCCGAACGGATGTGCCCGGTGCTATTCCCGGATCCATTCCTGCCAACGGCTCAACGGTTGCAGCTGCGCCGAATGCGGCAGACTTACCTGCGGCTGTATCCGGCACAGTAGCCACTCCTACGGCAACAGAAAGCAGTGTTCAAATTCCGTTAGTGTCAGTGCTCACCGATGTACTGGATATTCAAATCAGTGCTAGAGGTGCCACGATCGTTGGCGCCCAGTTACTGGAATATTCGGTTTCCATAGAAGATGACACCCCGTTCACGCTTGCTAGTAATGACCCATTGCGTTTTCTGGTTGCAGAATCCGGATTGCAGGCCCGTGCTAATGAAGCAGCCCCTACTCATCGCGAGTTAATGACACCTCAGGCGGAAAGCTACTCTTTAAGTAGTGGCGTTGATGTCATTGAAGTGCCGTTTGTTTGGAAGTCTGATGCTGGAATTACCGTGACCAAAACGCTGACTTTCCGTCGCGGAAGTTATCAGGTCGATATTAACTACCAGATAGCCAATGCTTCAGGTGCTGATTGGACAGTGAACCAATATCGCCAACTGAAGAGAAAGCCTGGCACTAAAGACGAAAAGCAGCAGTTTGTTAACACCTATATTGGTGGCATCGTTAGTAACCCAGAAGACAGATATTCAAAAATATCTTTCGGCGACATGGAAGACGAAGATCTAAATGTTGATGTTACTAATGGATGGGTCGCGATGATTCAGCATTACTTTGCAGCGGCATGGGTGCCTACACCCGGTGAGCAAAATACAGCTTACTCACGTTACCTTCCTCAGGAAAATCGCTACTTAATCGGTATGGTTTCATCGAGCCAGGTGATACCTGCTGGTAGCCAAGGAACATTTAGTTCCAAGGCGTACATTGGTCCAAAGATTCAAGAAAATCTTGCGGCTACAGCCGAGCATTTGGAACTGACCGTCGATTTCGGTTGGTTAACCATCATTGCGCAACCGTTGTTCTGGTTACTCAAAACCATTCACGGCTTTGTGGGTAACTGGGGCTGGGCGATTATCTTCACCACGTTTGTCATCAAGGCAGTTTTCTACAAATTGTCAGAAGCCAGTTATCGCTCTATGGCGAAAATGAAACTGCTCCAGCCTAAGCTTGCATCTCTAAAAGATCGCTACGGTGATGATCGTGCCAAGATGGGTCAGGCCACGATGGACCTCTATAAGAAAGAGAAGGTCAATCCGCTGGGTGGTTGTTTGCCCATGCTTATCCAGATACCGGTTTTCATTGCCTTGTACTGGACCTTGCTTGAAAGTGTCGAATTGCGGCAGGCACCGTTTATGTTGTGGATTAAAGATCTTTCTATCAAAGATCCGCTCTTCATACTGCCTGTCATCATGGCCGCGACCATGTACTTTCAGCAGAAGCTGAATCCTGCGCCGGTCGATCCGATACAAGCCAAGGTTTTCCAATTTCTGCCTCTTATATTTGGTATCTTCTTCGCGTTCTTCCCAGCTGGTTTGGTTCTCTACTGGGTAGTCAATAACACGCTTTCCATCGCCCAGCAGTACTACATCACTCGACATGTGCTTGGTGAAGGCAACAAATCTAAAAAGTAGAAATACACCCGTTCACTCATCCTACGCAGATGAGTGAACTTACCGGTGACACGATTGCTGCTGTTGCAAGCGGAGCAGGGCGTGCAGGCATTGGTGTTGTCAGAGTCAGTGGCGATCTGGTTCCACAAATAGCGAAAGCCATTTGTTTGGAGCCTTTGGAACCACGCAGGGCGGTGTACCAGCCCTTCGTTGATGAGCACCATGACACCATCGATGAGGGCATAGCACTACTGTTCCAATCACCTCACTCATTTACCGGTGAGCATGTACTGGAGCTGCAAGGGCATGGCGGCCCGGTAATTCTCGATTTGATTCTACAAAGGGTGCTGCAGTTAGGTGCCCGGCCTGCTCAACCAGGTGAGTTTTCCCAGCGCGCATTTCTTAATGACAAGCTGGATCTGGCGCAAGCTGAAGCCGTTAGTGACCTTATAGAAAGTAGCAGCGTGGCCGCAGCGCAGGCGGCTGTTCGCTCGATGAGTGGAGACTTTTCTAATGAAATATCCGCGATTCAAGAAGAACTAATTGCTCTTCGAGTATGGCTGGAAGCGGCCCTGGATTTCAGTGAAGAAGAAATCGATTTCCTGGCAGAACCGCAACTTCAAAATAGAGCGACCGCGCTACGAACCCGATTCGATACGCTGCTGGCAAAAGCAGAACAGGGTCAGCGATTACGCGATGGTCTAACCATCGTCATTGCCGGAGTAGCGAATGCGGGCAAGTCCAGTTTACTAAATGCTCTGGCTGGCAATGACTCTGCGATTGTTACCGATATTGAAGGCACGACTAGAGATATTTTACGAGAACAAATATCAATAGAAGGGGTGCCGCTGCATATTATCGACACTGCCGGACTTCGAGAGACTGATGATGTTGTTGAGCGCGAAGGTATAAGGCGTGCGCGAGAGCACATGAAAAGCGCAGATCATGTGTTGATGCTGGTTGATGTTTCTAATCCTATTATGCCAACTCTGGATACTTCACAGAATGTTCCTCAAACGGTGGTGTTGAATAAATCAGATCTTGTTGATAATGCAACTCTGGATATTTATTGTGAAGAATATAATACCCAGTTATCCGTTTCATCCAAGCATGGTCAAGGAATAGAACAATTAAAAACCCATCTTCTTTCTCTCGCAGGTCATGATAGTGGAATAGAAGGCGTGTACAGCGCTCGTAGACGCCACATTGATGCATTAATACAAGCCCGGTCATCAACGTCAAATGCGATTGAACGATTGGAAAAATCGGATATGCCTGAATTAGCCGCTGAGGAGTTGAGATTGGCTCAGCTTTCTTTAGATGAAATTACAGGTCGCTTCGATAGTGAAGACTTATTGGGGCGGATTTTTTCAAGCTTCTGTATTGGTAAGTGAGTACATGGTCTTATAGAAATACGGTTGCGAACTTAAACCCCAGTCTCGCCGAATTGCATCGTTGCCAGTCGCGAGTATAGGCCGTTAGCTTTTAGTAATTCTTGATGTGTACCGGTTTCTACAATATGCCCTTGGTCCATCACAAGTATTCGATCAGCGTTAATGATCGTGGCTAACCGATGTGCGATTACCAGGGTTGTCCTTCCGTTCATAGCTCTGTCTAACGCAATTTGGACTTTTCTCTCGCTTTCGGTATCCAGCGCGCTGGTGGCTTCGTCAAGTAAAAGCAGTGGTGGATTTTTTAAAAGTGCTCGAGCTATAGACAATCTTTGTCGTTGACCGCCGGAGAGGCGCACACCTTTTTCGCCTAGATAGGTATTAAATTTTTCAGGCAATCGTTCAATGAATTCTAAGGCTTGTGCATCAGTGGCGGCATTAGCTACATCTTCATCGCTGGCATTCAGTTTTCCATATCGGATGTTAGCTGCAACGTCGTCCGAGAAAACGACACTCTCTTGTGATACAAACCCAATGTTGTTTCGAAGTGTTGATAGGTCGATGGTGCCAATAGGTCGTCCATTAAATGCTATCTGGCCATTGGATGGATCATAGAACCGTAACAGCAGTTGCAGTATTGTCGTTTTACCTGCGCCAGATGGTCCGACCAGGGCTACAGTTTCGCCCGGCTTGATGGTGAAGGAAACATCGGCAAGTGTTTTTTCGGAAGGTCTGCTGGGATAGCTGAAATCAACCGCGGAAAACGTAAGTTCAGCGCCCTCGCTATGTGAGGAAAAATTGTCGTCGTTTGCGTTCCCACTGCTTTCGTCAATAACGTGTGTGACGATTCCAGGTTTTGCATCCAGTAATTCTAATAATCGTTCGGTTGCTCCGGCTGCCCGTTGAACATCTCCGAGCACTTCCGCTAGTGCGCCGGTTGATCCTGCTACCAACGCTGCATAAAGCATGAACTGGGTGAGTAAGCCAGCCGACATGCGTCCATCAATAACGGCCTGTGCACCTAGCCAAAGAACAAAGACGATAGATCCGAATACGAGGGTTATAGCAAGCGCGGTTAAATACGCACGATTACGGTTTCTTCTTATGGCGCTAATAAAAGCCGTATTGGTGGCTGTTGTATAACGATCGCTTTCCATATCCTCGCGCACGTAACTCTGAACCGTCTGCATCGCGTTTAAGGTTTCGTTGGCCAGTGCGCCTGTGTCGGCAAGTCTGTCTTGACTGTCTCTGGATAGTTTTCGGACCCTGCGTCCTATAACCAGGATGGGGAGCACAACAACAACGAGCAGTCCGACTATGATGCTGGCCAATGATGGGCTCGACCAGATCATCATTAAAAGTGCACCAATAAACAGCACAAAGTTACGAAGACCCAGAGAGATGCTGGAACCGATCAGGGATTGAATCAGCGTCGTATCGCTGGACAGTCGGGACTGAACTTCGCCAGTGCGCAGTGTTTCGAAGAACACCGGGTCTTGTTGCAGTACCTGTCTGAAAACTGCGCTACGAAGATCCGCTGTTATCCGATCCCCTAACCATGAAACACAATAAAAGCGAATGGCTGTGGCAGCGGCCAATACCAAAGCGACGGCAAACAATAGGAGGAACACACGATTCACTTCCCAATTGCTCGAATCGCTGCCCGTGACGCTGGGCAATGCAAAGCCTTGATCGATCAGTAGTCGAAATGCAGCAGGAATAGCCAGAGTTGCAGCAGCAGCTACCAGCAGAGCGACAGCAGCCAAAAAAACCCTTGGCCGATAAGGGGCTAGAAAAGGCAGAAGTCGTCTTAGCGTATACCAGGCGGAGGGGGTTTCCGCCAATTCTGAAGAGGGTTCGAGTGAGTCCGGCACGGTGACGTCTACGGGTTATAAATTACGAAGTTGGGGATAATATCCGGTAGGACAAGCTTTGTTTTCAGGGCTTTAGGGATCAATTATCCGTAAGGTTTTGTATTTAGCGAAGGTTCTAGCACTTAAACTTAACGAAGGATGATCAGTGCAATTGCCCGTGTTTTGGTGATTGAACTAATCACCGCAGACGCATTCTATGTTGAACGAACAGACAGATGAAGGGGTAAGTGCCAGTGTCGATTGAGCCAATAAAAATCACGGTGTACCGATGGGCGGGATCTTGGGGACCTTTTAAAGTGTCAATACCGTGTGGCGAGTGCGCACTGACCGCAGATGTCATCAAAGATACGATGGCAAACGAGCTGGCAGGTATTCCGGTCGAGCTGGACATCCGAGAATGGCTTAGCGAATGGTGGAAGCCACTGCTTCGCGGTGGCTGGCACGCACCTATCGTCTTGGTTGAAAACCAGATCATCGGTCAAGGTGGTGCACTTAATAGAGGTGTGTTGACGCAAGCTGTCGTAGAGCGCTATGCCAAACGAAGTGACATGTCCGGTACTCACGTATTCGGTAAGGAGACGTGCCCGTATTGTGTCAAAGCCAAGGCGCATCTGGACCAAGCTGGCATTGAATACAACTATCGTGATGTCGTGGCTAGCCCCCTCGACCTTTATGAAATGCTGGCGCGAGTTAAGCCGATAGTCGGGCCGAAAACACCGGTCACTGTGCCGCAGATTTGGGTTGATGGTAAGTACGTTGGTGGAGCTGATGAGCTCAGCAAAATCGTTAACGATAAGGTCGAGCCTCATCCCGAGAGAGGGCAGTGTTCGATGTCTGCTGCCTAAGCAGCCAAATTTCTCCTTAGTATTTGATCATCTCGGCAAATTTGCCGAGATGATCCGGCTTCTAGCCGACTTCGCGTTTAATTTTGACAAAACGCCTTATACTGCCGCATTCGGATCGTCGTTTTGCCATTAATCTGTGAACACCCCAATTCAGTTCCCAACTCATTTTGACGTCATTGTTGTCGGTGGAGGCCATGCGGGCACCGAGGCGGCACTGGCTGCTGCGCGTACCGGAGCCAGTACGCTTTTACTGACTCACAACATAGATACGCTGGGACAGATGAGTTGCAATCCAGCTATTGGCGGAATTGGCAAAGGCCATTTGGTCAAAGAAATTGACGCGCTGGGTGGTGCGATGGGCTCTGCTGCCGACAAAGCCGGCATTCATTTTCGAACACTTAATTCCCGCAAAGGGCCGGCAGTGCGAGCGACACGAGCTCAGGCTGACAGAATGCTATACCGGTCAGCTATTCGGTCCGTGTTGGAAAATCAGCCTAACTTAACGCTATTCCAACAGGCGGTTGATGACCTCGTTTTAGAATCAATTTCTACTCCCGGTGCACAAGAAGCCAAAGTGACCGGGGTTGTAACCCAGCTAGGTGTTCGATTTTCGGCAGAAACCGTCGTGTTGACCGTCGGCACATTCCTGGCCGGAAAAATTCATGTGGGTGAAGCAAATCATTCAGCGGGTAGGGCAGGCGATCCACCTGCAATGACCCTGGCCAGCCGTCTACGCGAAATGCCGTTTGAAACAGGTCGGCTAAAAACCGGAACGCCGCCACGCATCGATGGTCGGACCATCGACTACTCAACGCTGCAAGTACAGCCGGGAGATACCCCTCGGCCGGTTTTTTCTTATCTGGGTAGCACAGATGATCACCCAAGGCAGATCAACTGCCACATGACAGAAACCAACGAAAAGACCCACGACATTATTCAATCCGCACTGCACCGCTCTCCGTTGTTTTCTGGAGATATTGAAGGCGTAGGGCCGCGTTACTGCCCGTCGATTGAAGACAAAGTAGTCCGATTTTCCGATAAAAATTCCCATCAGATCTTCATCGAGCCTGAAGGCTTAACCACGCACGAAATCTACCCTAATGGCATTTCCACCAGTCTGCCGTTCGATATCCAGATTGATTATGTCCAGTCCATAAGGGGTTTTGAAAACGCGCACATCACGCGTCCAGGCTATGCCATCGAATACGATTTCTTTGACCCTAGGGGTTTAAAGGCTTCACTGGAAACCAAGTCTGTCAGTGGTTTGTATTTTGCGGGTCAAATAAATGGCACTACCGGCTACGAAGAAGCTGCGGCCCAAGGGCTTATGGCTGGGCTCAACGCCTCTCGCCAAGTTAGGGCGCTTGAGCCGTGGACGCCTCGTCGCGACGAAGCCTACATTGGTGTTCTTATCGACGATCTGATTACCCGCGGCACTCGCGAGCCCTATCGCATGTTTACCAGTCGTGCCGAGTATCGGTTGAAACTTCGTGAAGACAACGCTGATTTACGCCTGACAGAAATCGGTCGAAACATGGGTCTTGTTGATGATCATCGGTGGACGGCTTTCTGTCAGAAGTCTGAGTCTGTCGAAACCCTGAAACAACACATTCAGACGCTGTGGGTGCGGCCTGGTACGCCGGAATCCGAGGCGCTTAAAGACTCTTCAGGGATGAGCTTTGCGCGTGAGAAGCGTGCAGATGAGTTACTGAAAATGCCGGAAATCAATTTGGCAGGATTGCTCGATATCGTTTCCCCTGAGCTAGCCTCTATGGACGCCTCCGTCATTGAACAGGTCGAAATTCAAGGTAAATACGCTGGTTACCTCGATCGCCAACAGGCTGATATTGAGAAAACCCGTACTCAGCAGGAAATCAAATTAGCCGAGACTCTGGACTATTCGCATGTTACCGGTCTGTCCAATGAGGTACGGCAAAAGCTGAGCGAACATCGCCCGGAAACTATCGGGCAAGCCTCCAGAATTTCCGGTGTGACGCCAGCTGCTATCTCCTTATTATTGGTGCACCTGAAAAAACAGGCATTAAAGCAGAGCGCTTAGTCAGTGAGTTCGGCTGCACAGGAAAAGCTTAAGCTCGGGCTTGAGACTTTGCAGGCTCAGGCTGTACCCGGTATATCAGACCAGCTTTTCGATCCTCTAGATAAGTACTTATCGCTACTGTCGAAGTGGAACCGCGTCTACAACCTTACGGCTGTCCGGGATCCAGTTCAGATGGTGGATAGACACCTGATGGATAGCCTGATGATGTGTCGGTGGTTGCCGCAATCCACAAACCTTTCTGATGCGCAATTCGACGTGATGGATATTGGCTCAGGTGCGGGATTGCCGGTTGTACCGCTGGCTATTGCCCGTCCCGATTTGAGCTTTGTCTCGGTGGAATCCAACGGAAAAAAAACGCGGTTTCAACAGCAGAGCTTGTTGGAATTAAACTTAAGCAACGTGACCATCGTTAATGACAGGGTCGAAAACATATCGCAAAACGCTCATACGGTGATCTCACGTGCGTTTACTGCTCCTGCCGATTTTTTGGAAATAGCATTCCCTTTATGTGCGGAAAACGGCCAAGTTGTCATTATGTTGGGCCAGGCAGATCGTTTTCCATCGAAAATCCCTGTGGGCTATGACTTGGAAGCGTTGCTTGAGGTGGATGTGCCGGGTACTGAATCTGCCCGACATGTCGCCGTGTGTCGCAGACTCTAGTCATTATCGATTACACTGCGCCCATGAGTCGCGTCATAGCCATAGCAAATCAGAAAGGCGGAGTCGGTAAAACGACGACCACCGTGAACCTATCCGCTGCCTTGGCCAATATGCAGAAGCGGGTGTTATTAATCGACCTTGATCCTCAAGGTAATGCCACGATGGGCTGCGGCATAGATAAGTATGAGGTTGAGATCAGCGTCTTCGATGTTCTTGTTGAAGGCATGAGTATTTCTGAAGCGCGACAAAAATCTCCTGAAAATCAGTGTGATGTTTTGCCCTCTAATGCAGATTTGACCGTTGCAGAGGTTGAACTGATGAACATGGAAAGCCGAGAGCAGCGGCTAAAGCAGGCAATATCAGCGGCTCGCTCAGACTATGACTATATTCTCATCGATTGCCCACCTTCGCTGAATATCCTGACGCTAAACGCATTTGTTGCGGCTGACAGCGTGCTCGTTCCGATTCAGTGCGAATATTATGCGTTAGAGGGTCTCTCAGCCTTACTCGAAACTATTGAAGGCGTCAGAGAAACCGTCAACCCGACACTTGCCATTGAAGGACTTTTGCGCACGATGTATGACGGTCGTAATCGTCTGGGTACCGAAGTGTCATCGCAATTGATGCAGCATTTCGGTGATCAAGTATTTCGAACGGTTGTGCCAAGAAATGTCAGACTGGCAGAAGCACCCAGTCACGGTGTCTCTATAATGCATTACGACAAAACCTCCAGAGGAGCATTGGCTTATCTCGCGTTAGCGGGAGAAATTGTGCGTAAACGATCCCGTGCGGATAACGTATCTCCTGCGGCTGAGTCTGCAAGCCAGGGTGTCACGCAAAATGCCAATAAAGAGCAGCCCGAAGTAGTCACAACAAACACGGTAATGCCGGATACAGAATCAGCAGATGGCTAAACGACCTCGAATGGGCAGAAACCTGGACGCGTTGCTAGGTGGTGCTTCTCGCGAGCGCACGCAAAGTAGCTCCAGTGAGAATACAGGTTCGAAAAACGACGCCGAATCGAACGCGAATGACCTGACACAGAACCTGTCGCCAGATGATGTCCGACAAAAGGGATCTGCCGATTCTTCTTCTGAATCCGCCAATTTTACAAATCCGCAAATTCAAAGCGATAGTCCTCTTGACGCAACAACTAAAGCGGTTGATGGGTCAGATACGACAAGTGTGGAGACGACTGCTCAGGTGAGCAGTACTAACGAAGCGTTACCAACAACAGACAGATTGCAATTAATCGCCACCGATCAAATTCGGCGCGGCATGTATCAGCCCAGACGACTCTTTGATCAGACCTTACTTCAGGAGCTTGCTGACTCGATAAAAGCTGAAGGCATGATTCAGCCAATTATTGTCAGGCCCTTCGCAGGCGCTTTCGAGTTGGTGGCGGGGGAGCGGCGTTGGCGCGCGGCTCAACTGGCAGGATTAACAGAATTGCCAGCCATCGTGCGGGAAATGGCTGATCAATCGGTTGCAGCAGTGGCATTAATCGAAAATATTCAACGCAAAGATCTCAACCCTTTGGAAGAAGCAGCGGCTTTTGAGAGACTTTGTGATGAATTTGGCATGACACATAAATCAGTCGCAGAGTCGGTTGGACGCTCACGTGCATCAGTAAGTAATTTGATGAGGCTGCTGGATCTGCACGATGAAGTGAAGGTTATGGTCGACCGAGGAGAGTTGGAGATGGGTCATGCTCGCGCTATTTTGGGCGCACCCAAAGATCAGCAGTTTGAAATCGCTCAGCAGGTGATCAAAAAAGGGATGACTGTGCGCGCAGTCGAAAAGTGGATTCGCGAAATAACAGAACCTGCAGCCGAAAAAAAGACATTTGAAAAACAAACAGTTATAGATCCTGACATCGAGCGACTCAGTCAAAAGCTCGGTGAAACCTTAGGTGCAGCTGTGCGTATTCAACACAAGAAGTCCGGCGCTGGAACGCTGGAAGTTAGCTACTCGTCAGTATCGGAGTTGCAAGGTATCCTCGCTCATATCAAGTAGCCAAAGCTCTTAGCACTCACACCTGTTTATGAATTCGTTGCGGTAACTAGCGCCCTGATTTCAAAAATCACACTGCGACATATTGGAAAAGACCCTGTGACTAATATTTAAGTCGCAGATGGAATACTTTAAAAAAACGCTGCTATACTTCCGCTGCTCGAAGCAGGTCGATTGGGTGATCCAATCAAAACCCATTGCGTAAACTTCTAGGTCGTTGTCATGCAGCAAGCGGAACAACGGTTGCGAGTCATCAAGCAACTGTTGATTTGGCAACTCGTAGGAGCATTTGTAGCAGGCTTCGTTGGTTTCTTGTGGGGTAGTGATGCCGCGCTGGGAGCTTTTTTGGGAGGCATCATTGTATGGCTACCCAATTGTTATTTCGCATTTCGTGCCTTCAGGCATAGAGGTGCAAGGGCGGCACGTTTAATTGTTCGCTCGTTTTATGCAGGCGCAGCAGGAAAAATGTTGTTGACTGCAGGGTTGTTTACATTGGTATTTGTCAATGTAAGACCTCTGAACGCCCCCGCGGTGTTTATTGGCTTTGCAGCAGTACAGGTTATCAATTGGGTAGTACCGCTGATCTTTGTGAAGCGTGAAGCCCGCAAGCAGTAAGCAATCGTTACTTCAAACCGTAACGATTGTGTGAACGAAACAGTATTCAGTAACCTTTACGGGTTCCAGTTCAGACTTAAGTGTTGAGATCATGGCCAGTAGTCACGCACCGACAACGACCGAATACATTCAGCATCACCTGCAGAATCTGGTGGTTGGTATTCACCCCGAAAATGGACTTAGCGTCGCGCATGGCGCAGAAGAAGCAGCAGCGATGGGCTTTTGGGCTCTTCATGTTGATTCACTCTTCTGGTCAATTGCCTTGGGTGGGTTGTTTATCTGGCTTTTCAAGAAAGCTGCTGACAAAGCTACTTCCGGCGTCCCTGGTGGTTTGCAAAACTTCGTTGAGCTGATTGTCGAATTCGTTGACAGTAATGTTCGCGAGACATTCCACGGCAAAAGTGATGTCGTAGCGCCACTGGCTCTCACTATATTTGTTTGGGTTTTCTTAATGAACCTGATGGACCTTGTCCCGGTTGATCTTATACCGAGAATCACCGAGGCCGTCGGCATTCCTTACATGAAGGTGGTTCCAAGCACAGACGTCAACATCACGCTGGGACTGTCACTATCTGTCTTCGCATTGATGATCTACTACAGCTTTAAAATTAAAGGTGCTGGTGGTTTCTTTAAAGAACTGGCATTTCAGCCGTTTAACAGCCCTAACATCATTGTTCAGATCATCTTTGTTCCCATCAACCTGCTTCTTGAAGGCGTAGCGTTGCTGGCTAAACCAATTTCATTGGCACTGCGATTATTCGGCAACATGTACGCAGGCGAACTTATCTTTATTCTTATCGCTTTGCTGCCGTTTTACGCGCAGTGGTTTTTGTCAGTGCCTTGGGCGATTTTCCACATACTTGTTATCACACTTCAGGCCTTCATCTTTATGATGCTGACTATCGTGTATATGAGTATGGCTCACGAAAATCACTAAATTTACTTGTTGTTTTATACCTCTTAATTTTTTCTTTTATCGTTTTATCATTCGGAGTTAGTCATGGAAACTGTAGTCGGCTTAACCGCTATCGCTGTATCACTGTTGATTGGTCTTGGCGCACTGGGCACAGCCATTGGTTTTGGTCTTTTGGGTGGTCGCTTTCTGGAAGGTGCTGCTCGTCAGCCAGAAATGACTCCTATGCTTCAGGTCAAAATGTTCATCGTTGCTGGTCTGCTTGATGCGGTTCCAATGATCGGTGTTGGTATCGGCTTGTTCTTCACATTCGCTAACCCCTTCATTGGTCAGGTCGCTGGGTAATCCCA
>CAZCKD010000071.1:0-16333 GCA_964498925.1 uncultured Granulosicoccaceae bacterium | reverse complement strand
AACCGGTTCCTATGAGTTTACGCAATGCGCCGACAACGCTTATGAAGGAGCTGGGGCACGGCGATGGGTATCGTTATGCTCACGACGAGGTTGATGGTTTCGCAGCCGGGGCTCATTATTTTCCGGATACGCTCGATGCCATTAATTTCTATGAACCTGTCGAGCGTGGTTTAGAAATTCGCATTCGCGAACGCTTGCTTCAGCTAAGGCAACAAAACGAACAGGCGAAAAAACGCTGAGGATACAATTGGGGCGTTAAAGTTTTAGGACTCAATGACGAAATATCTTTCTTTTTACGTTTCAGAGCGATTGTCGGCGCTTGAATAAGCTGCCATTCGCGACTCCCGAAAGACGATATACCAGCCGGCGAGAAAAATGATACTCGCGCCAACAAAGGTCCAGGCGTCCAGAATTTCATTGAAGAAATAAGCGCCAATGAGCGCTGTCCAAACTAGACGGAAGAAATCAACGGACATGACGATAGAGGTGTCTGCCATTTTTATCGCCGATGTCATCATCAAATGACCGGCAGTGCCGAGCCCTCCGATCAAGAACAACCAAAGTAGCTGATTGATACTGGGTGTTTGCCAGACCATTAGTGCAGGCCAGATGGACAATGCAACGAGCGATATTCCCATCCAGCTTACGATACTTGTGGTGCTTTCAGTTTTCGACAGTTGTTTAACGATCGTTAGCGACAGGGCCCATGAAATGGACGTCAGTATTACCAGCATGGCAAAGATGTTAAAACCTTCTGCAGCCGGACGAAGTACGACGTAAACACCGATAAAACCAACAATAATGGCGGCTGATCGTCGCCATCGAATGCGCTCACCTAAAAACAACCAGGCGCTAATGGTGGCAAAAATAGTTGTGCTGAAACTTAAAGCTGTAGCGTTCGCTATGGGTACTTTTGATAGCGCGTAAAACCAGCCGAGCATAGCCAGTAACCCGATGATGGCTCTTATCGTGTGCAGTTTTGGATTGCTCGTCTTTAGCGTGCTAAAGCCAACTTTCATGAGTAGTGGCATGACAGTTAGCAGTCCGAATAGATTGCGAAAAAACACGATGATAAAAGGATGAAGATCCGAGCTGAGAAACCGCACCATGCCGTGCATGGAGGCCAATAGCATTGTGGCACCTGTCATTAATAAAACGGCTTGCGCGGTTGCGCTCGGGTTGTTTGAGTTCAATGGGTTGGCCTGAGGTTGTTTTTATTATTGAGCACGTTGTTGGTGCTCGTTTATCGCCCAGGCGACGTGCTCTCTGACAAGTTCAGAAGGATCGTTAGCACGCTTGTTCAGAGCTGTTAATACGGTTGTATCGCTAGTTGCATTGCCCAAGGCCACCGCAATATTTCGAATCCAACGTTCATGTCCTATGCGATTGATAGGGCTGCCGGCCATTCTGTCTTTAAATTCTTCTTCAGTCCACTCAAACAATACGGTGAGTGACTCTGTATCGAGATTGTGTCTTATATCGAAATCGGAGACTGTCGTGTCATTGGAAAATTTGTTAAAGGGACACACTAGCTGACAATCATCACAGCCATATATGCGATTCCCCATCGCGCGTCGAAACTCAACCGGTATTGCACCCTTCAACTCAATCGTGTGATATGAAATACAACGTCTGGCGTCAACTCGATGGTCAGCAATTATTGCATCGGTAGGACAAGCATTAATACAAGCCGTACAGCTACCACAATGAGTCTGTTCGGTGGGAGGATCAATAGTTAGGGGTAAATCGGTGTATAACTCACCGAGAAAAAACCAGCTGCCTGCTTCTTTAGAGAGCAGGTTGCTGTGCTTTCCAATCCAGCCTAAGCCTGCTTTTTCTGCAATGGCTTTTTCCAGCACAGGCGCGCTGTCGACAAAGGCGCGGTAACCAAACGAACCGTATTTGTTTTCGATGGCAGTCGCTAGTTGCTGCAATCGTTTTCTGAGCACTTTATGATAATCGCGGCCCATCGCGTATCGGGAAACATAGGCGAGTTTTGGATCATCAAGAACATCAAAGGCGTTTTTTGCAGACGGGGGGAAGTAGTCAAGACGTACCGATATGATCCGGACAGTTCCTGGGACTAACTCGGCTGGGCGGCTTCTGAGTGTTCCGTGGCGAGACATATAATCCATCTCCCCGTGAAAGCCGTCATTTAACCACGATAGTAAATGAGCCTCATGTTGATCAAGCTGTGTGTCGGTGATGGCGCACTGCGACAAGCCGAGTTCCATCGCTGTGTTCTTTACAAACTGAGCAGCAGCGTCAGAATCATTAAGCTTGTTTTGAGGATTCAAAATTCAGGCGTCAGGGAAGGAAAATGACCGTTCTTGTAATAGACAAGTGTACCGGCATTGGCACCCCAGGATTGCCAGGTTTCGACGGGATTTCTAATCCATGTTCCAGCAGGGTATTGTCCGTGTGAGTCGTGCAACGTCCCCTTAAGGACTAGAACTTCATCACCCATAGGATCCAAGCCCGGCTTGAATGCTGCGCTTGAAGTCCAGCGAATCAGCATAACGTTGCCTGCGCCGTGTCCATGCAAGGGAAGAACCTCGGTGCCATCGGTGGGACCTGGAAGCCAATGGGAATCTTCGCCTGTGTTGAGGTGCCGTTGTTCTGTATCACTACCAAGCATCTGACCCTTAGCAATATAAAGAAGTGCCGGTTCAAGAGTTGGGGTGTGTACTTGATGAAGTCGCAATGGGGGCCGGGATTCAGCGTCTTCCGTCGGGAGGCGCAAGTAGGTACCTGCAGGATAAACACCCATCGTGGAATTCAGTGCTCCTTGCTGCAGAAAAATTTCCATATCGGCATTGTCGAGGAACTGACAGGCTGAGTGCTCTGAATTCAATCGTATCTGCGCCGTCAGGCGAGGTTTGTCGCCTGGCAGATGCTCAAGAATTCGGACCTCAACGCCTGGAAAATCGGTTGACTGCCAGTTGGCTTGGTCGGGCAGACTGACAATTCGCTGACGATAGTCGTCGTTTACTGCATCCAGGTTTTCAGTGATGGACCAATTGGATACGCAAACCTGCGACCTTGTGTCGTTATTTATCCTTGGATCTTCCATTTTAGAATCGCAATAAATCTCGTTTCTTCAATCGCTTAGATCATAAACTGAAAATGCGATATTGAAATTTCTCCAAACGTTCTCTATGCTAGAGGAGAATTTTTGGAGAACGTTTGTGGAATCATTAAACCCGCTGACACACCTAGAGGCACGTGTACTTGCTGCAATAGAACGCCATATTCGTGCCGAAGGCGTCGCTCCGACAATCGCTGAGCTAGCCGGTGATCTTAGACTGAAATCTAAGGGTACGGTACATCGATATGTGCAGTCACTGATCGCCAAGGGGCGACTTGAGCGCCACGGTAATGGTTGGCGAGGATTGCGCATTGTCGGGCTGGAAATGCCGGAGCGCACCTCCAATATCGAGCATCTACCGATAACGAAACGAAGTTCGACTGTCAGCCATCTATCTCAAGAATCTAACATCGAACAACCAATGTCCTTACCCACAGAAGTATCCAAAGAGACATCCGGAGATTTCCGAATTCCTCTGCTGGGACGAATTGCCGCCGGACAGCCCATTGAAGCCATCGAAGATGCCAATTACCTGGATCTGGCTGCGTTTTTCATAGGGCCTGACCGCTACGCTCTACGAGTGACCGGTGAATCGATGATCGATGTGGGTATTCTCGATGGAGACACAGTGATACTGCGCAAACAAAATGTTGCTAACACCGGGGATATCGTTGTCGCACTCATCGATGGACAAGAAGCCACGCTAAAACGTCTTGGCGATTCTCAAGATGGTGTGGTGGAGCTTATTCCGGAAAACACAACCATGTCAGCAATGCGTTACGATGCCAGTCGTGTCAGTTTTCAAGGCGTGCTAGTGGGTCAGCTACGGAGTTATTGATTCCACTCCCTGGCAGCTAACCTTGTGCAGATTAAACGAATAATTTAAACAAACCTATGAATACTCTGGATGAACAATCTCTGACAGCATTAAAAACGGCTTTTTGTTATATGCCGAAGGTTAATGATGTCAACGAATTTGATTTCCCCGGGCGAGTTGAGCAAATTCTGTCAGATATCGAAACAGTCACCGAGGTCCTGCTGATGAACGAAGTAGATCCTGACGAGGTAGCAGACGAAATTCATCCGGACCAAGCCAATAATTCTTCTTATTGAAGCGTACCCGTTCGACGGCTGTAAGGATTTTTCTGAACAGCGCTCTTTAGCTTCTGAGCTCTTTAGGTCTAGCGACTACCAACAGACTGTGGCTGAAGCGTTTAAAGAAATCTAATTTGCCTAGGCGACGAGTTAGCAATAAGTCCAAAGATTTTAGAAGTTGAGATTCGAACATAGGCTCCTTGAGAATGTTGATCATCCTATTAAATATGCCTGGGTTGCGAACGTTCTTTTCTTTAGACATTAGATAGGGAAGAGCCGAAAGAAAACCAATTCCTCTCACGTCGACAATGTCAAAGTGTTTTTCTAAATGGGCGAGCCATTCTTTCGAATTACGATTGAGTCGATGGTTTTCAGATGAATATCGCTGCGGTATGGTCATTAAAAATTCAGTACCGCTGTGATCAAACTGTTGGATCCATTGGGATAAAGCGTTGTCCAAATCATCAGCGTCGTCGTATAACTCGGCCAGAATGTCCAGGGCAAGCACGACATCAGGTTTCAGCTCTGGCAATGCGCTTACGCTATCAGCGTCAGATAAATCGCACAGAATGTCGGGATAGAGCAAAGGTACGCAGTCGATGCCTATGTACCGTACGTCATTAATTCGGCTTTGAAGATGTCGACGCATCAATTGAAATGAACATCCGAGGTCAACAGCAACAAGTTTGTTTGAACCGCTGTTGTCTTTAGAATCAAATTGATAATTAGAAACCCACTGACTGACATACATGTATTTCACATGAGCGTAGAGTGTTCGTGAAGGATTCTGATGCAGGCGGGTAAGTGCATCTGGTGATCCCGCAGATAAACTTGCCGGCAGGATTCGTTGCGATTCGGCTGCAGCAGGGCTACTGCCTTCGAGTATCCCATTTAATGGGGTTGGCACAGCAAACCAGCTAGCATCGTTTTTCGCAGCGCGCGAAACAACCTTCGCTTTTGCGTCTAGGAATCTAACTGATGTGTTTAACCAGATGCCCGATTGGGATTCCGGATACATGCTCATCGAACCAACTCCGATACAACCCAGTAGTCCAGTCTAAGATGATTTGCAAAACAATTTCAGCAGTAACACGTAATTAACATTGCAAGATGTTGTAGTGTAAAAGGTGTCGTGTCGAACTCGTGACACTATTGTGCTGTTTACTCAAGAGCAGTTAGCTTTTCAGCATAATCTTCGAACAATGGACCATCTGTACTGATCAGCTCGCGAGCATATTCATTGATCGTGTTAAGTTCGTCTTCATTGAGTCCATCGGTAGCAGCTTTACTCAAAGTAAGATCATGAGAATGAGTAAGGCGACCGGTTAACGCTTCTACAAGTTGTATGTTGACCCTTGTTTCTGAAGCAAGCGGAAGAACATCAACAGAAACAACATAATCTTCCGGCCAATGCTGCGGTGAATTTGATGATTCGAGTATTCGATATACGCGGATATCATTCGATTGAGAAAATACCCCACTCATCATCGTATTGAGTTGATCATTTAATGCGTTGTCTTGACCAATCGCGCTGACAAACAAAGAGACTTTTTCGGGGCGAGGGCGAGTCTGTGTGCCTCTGATAGACGCTGTTACTGCAGATGCGGAACTATTTATGTTCTCTTCCGATGGGCCTTTAAAACCAGACAATTTTGATCCAACGAAAATACCTAAAGCGGCTAAAGCAAGTCCGGCAACCGGAAGCGGGAACAACCATTTGAATTTTCCCTGCCTCAAGAAATGGATGCGCGATGAATTCTGAGCTTTATCAGGTGTTTGAGCGGCCTGTACAGTGTCAGGTGTTGGCTCTGCAGTCCTTGCGGATTCATTTAATACAGCTTGGTTGACGGTAGTTTCGTGGCCTTGCGCAGCAGATGATCTTTTTGTGTGATTCTCTGTTGTTTTTGAATCCGATTTTCCAATGGTGGATGATGAGCTGCTGCTCGATTTGACTCGATTGTTGTTTTCAGAAGGACTTGCTGCTTTTGTTGTTGATGCAGCGACAAAAGAGGGCACGTATGAGCCGGGTCTCATTAGAATGCGAACAGATGCATCCGTATGTATTTCATAGTAAGAGCTCAGGGCTGCCCGGAGCCTACCGGCTAAAACTCTCACTACAGGATCGTTCTGTGGATCGAAGGAATCAGGTTTTCCCAGAGCATCGATGGCTACCGTGTATGCCTTGATACGGGACATGTTTCCAGAGGCAGCTTGCTCCACAACATATTTTAGAAACGCAGACATCTGAGGCGCCGCAGTGAACTTGTCTGACTCAAGTACTTCGTTCAGAGCGAGCATGATTTGATCATGGCCAATCTCTGATGAGCTTTCAGTTTCAGTGACTCTGTGCATTTCTTACCGGATACCTGATGATCGGGTAGATGTGATTGTGTTAAAAATCATTGTCAAAACGTTGGCGTTGTGTGTAGATAATCCCTTACCGTTAAATCAGCTATGACACCAACGTTAACGTCCAGGTAAGTAATTCAAATAGACACGTAACATGATCGAAAGGATACGCTTTTAAACGTCATATTGCCCTAAAAAAGAGATAAATATAAGTGTTTTGTACGCTGGAAAATTGACGGTGTAACATAGTTCGAGTAACGCTTCTTACGCTCTTACTAACCTCTCGATATAGCGTTACACAGGTGCTAAGTTACAAAGAATTCTATGGCCACATTATCGTTGGCTGGTTTTTATAGGAATAAAGATGAATAAGGAAAAACGTCAGGAAATGTTCAGGCGCTTTAAAAGCGCCAATCCTGAGCCGAGGACAGAGTTGCATTATGATAACGCCTTTGAATTGCTCATTGCCGTCATTTTATCGGCGCAGGCAACCGATGTCAGCGTTAACAAAGCAACCGATGTTTTATATCCGGTCGCAAACACGCCGGAGAGTATTTTAAAGCTCGGGGTGGAGGGGCTGGCGCCATACATTCGCACCATCGGATTGTGGAACACCAAAGCCAAGAACGTTATCGAGGCATGTCGCATGTTGTGCGAATTGCACGATGGCCAAGTACCCGAAGATCGAGAGGCATTAGAGGCTTTACCCGGCGTAGGGCGGAAGACTGCGAATGTTGTTTTGAACACTGCGTTCAGACATCCGACCATGGCTGTAGACACACACATCTTCCGGGTGTCAAATCGAACCGGGCTGGCGCCCGGGAAGACGGTGCTAGCCGTAGAAAAACAACTATTAAAATTTGTCCCGGCCGATTATCTACTCGATGCGCATCATTGGCTCATTTTGCACGGTCGATATGTCTGTCTGGCGAGAACGCCAAAATGCCCAGACTGCGCGATTAGTGACTTGTGTGATTTCAAACCAAAAACTCAACCCAAGAAAAGTGCATCGGAAAAGCCGCTGAAAAAGGAAAGGCCTAGCGGTCCGGCAAAGAGGGCTGCCGCTAAGCTGAGTTCATCAAAGAAGTCGTCTGGGAAAGTCGCCAAGAAGATCGCCAAAAAAGTGGGCAAGAAAGTCGGCAAGGTAGCAGGGAAGAAGGTAGCCAAGGCTGCAGGTAAGAACGCGGGAAAAAACGTAACCAAGAAAGTGGTAAAAAAAGTATCGAGAAAGAAAGACCGGTAGGACGAGTAAGACAACGGGTAACGGACGATAATTTGAGAGACAGCCGTGGCCACTGAGCGCAGAGATCTTATTGTCGGAGAAAGCGCGATTGTGGAAGGTCAGGGGCAGACGCTTTTCAACGGTCTGCCATAGTCGAAAACAGTGATCTGGTCGATCGTTTGAGTGCGTCTGACGCGCTGAGAACATTACGGTCTGGCTGGTCACAAGAAGTTTCATTCCATTCGCCTTATGTGTTGCTATGCTTTGGGTCAAGTTAGAGAAAATCTTGGACCTTCCCACCGTGGCGCGTGCCTATCAGCTCACTGATCTCGTCAAACTCGTAAGAGCCTACGGTGTTCTTGCGGGCACCTCTGATATGGAGCGTGTCATCGCGGGCACCTTGTCCAGAGATTGGATCGCCAAAGAGGTCGAGCATCTCGTCCCCTTATCGTCGTTGCCTCAAGCATTATTCGATACCCAGCGTGGTCGTGACTTGCTCGCTACCGAATACTTTTCCGATCAAGACATCGATCCGGAAACGATTAATCCGGCTGAATTGGATATCGCTAGTACCGGTGGCAGTCATTGGATTAATACCAACCGCTTGCCAAAGCTTGAACCCACTATTCATCAGGCCGTGTTGTCGGCCAATATGTTGTTGGGGGTCAAACTTTACGGAGCACACGGTAAGGGTCTTCCATCCATGTCTCATGACATTATCGTTGCAGCCATGTTGCAAGACTCTTATGGCAAGGCGCATAGATATGGCGCTTTTTCTGCCGACGATAATGAAATCGTCGATAGGTCCTATCTGTTCACCTGGTTTGGAGACTCGGTGGCTGATCTCGTGGTTGTCATTGCAGACTACCTTGAGGCCTTTAACGAAGCAGTAGAACAATCAAAAGAGATCCCCGATCCGCCATCACCGGAAATTGCGACAGCAATAGCTGCGATCCAAGCGAGTCGCCTCAGACTGCTTGCTCGAGCAGCAGGTGACAAAGTCATTAGTTTTATGGACGCTGACATGCGGAGTGAATTGGCCGCGATTGGTGTTGATTGTCTGGCTGATTTCCCAGAAAGGCCCTTGTTGGAGAAACACCATGAGCTGACATCGATCGCTTTCCAGTTGCCTGGCGTAGACCACTATGCTCTGCGTGAGCCGTTAAGAAATACGTTGTTAATGGCCGTGCGTGACGCGTTGGATGATTCTCAGAAAAGAGAAAGATTATCGGGCCGTCGTGGAAAAGCTGTTCATGAGGTGCATATGAACTTGCCGGTCATGGAGTATTTCGTTGCAGCTGAGGCGCCTAACTCCATCGAAGCTGTGCATGTAGCAAGTTTGGAGATGATGCGTTCATTGGAGAAGGGACGGCGCAAATCGCTCAGTTCCATGGCATCACATGCTTTTCGTATTTCGGCTATCGCCGAAAAAGTGTTGGGTCGAGCATTAGAACCTTTAGTGGTCACACTTGCCATGTTGCACGACGTGGTCGAGGATGGTTCTGAGCGCGTCACTGGGTACGGACACTCCCTAAGAAAAATTCAATTTCGGTTTGGTGGCCCCATTGCTGCGATGGTGTCTGAACTGACCGACTCCTCCGTTCAGTCAGCGGGGGCGAGTAAGGCGAATCTGACTTTGCAGCAACCACATTTGTTACTGCCGCAGGCTCAGTATGATGTTGGCCGTTTTACCGATATGACGGTTAAAGCAACCGAGGCAGAAGTTCCTTATACGCTCGCTGGAATCGTTATCAAATTGTTAGATACCGTTGTCTCGCTCGAAGAGGGTATCCGTGATCCTGAGCTAATGAACGGGCATTGGAAACACAGTGGCGCTAGAATTTATTGGGCTGAACGCGATCGAGGTGCCATCGTTCGCCCGCTTATGGAGCGGTTGTTGATTGAAATAAAGGCCAGTGAGGTTGATCCGACTTACTCCACCAGACCGCATCATGTAAATACAGTCAGACTGAAGGCAGGTTCTGCCATTGTTGAAACTGTTCTGACCTATGAAGACATGTACGTCTCTCAAAATTTAGCAATCTTAGCCAGCGAATACGGTTTGGATGAGACTCAGCGTGATCTGCTATCAACCTTGTTTTACGATAGAAATATCAATGCTGAACAATTTAGTGAACGTGTTTTAGACAACATGCTTGATGACCAGGTCTTACACGATTCCATTAGGTCAGGGCAATTGTGTTGTTTGGGTTACACCACGCTATATGCGAAAGATGCCTTATTTGATTCGGAGCGGTGTGTCGAGACTTTTCTGGAATATCGTGCCAGCGCTCTCAGGCGCCAGGAAATTCGCCGCGAGCTAGGATTAGATACACCTGACAAACTCACCGGACTTGCATTACGGCAGGAGCAGGTCATGAGAATGTATGACCGCTGTCTCACACGGCCGAGTGTGGATGATGCGGTTGAAGTTGCTGAGTTATCTAAAACAGGTAGCTGACCGGTCGCGCAGTCGAACTCGCGCGCTAGCCCAGGTCGCGCATTCCTTTGGTCAATGGTGGTGAGCGTCTTTCCGGCGGGATGGCGTCAAACGTCACGTTCTCGTGACCGTTGTAGATCATAAAGTGTTTGCCTTTAGCCCGCGCGATCATGGTCATTCCAATTTCTTGTGCGAGCTCCAATCCCATCTGAGTGACGCCGGATCGTGAGAGTAGGGTGGGTATACCCATGAAGGCCGTCTTCATGACTATTTCCGACGTTAGACGACCTGTTGTATAGAAAGTCTTGTCCTCGCCATCTATACCAGCCAGCCACATTTTGCCGGCGATGGCATCTGCAGCATTGTGTCTCCCAACATCTTCAATGTGCATCAATGATTCGGTTGCCGTACAAAGACCGCAACCGTGTACCGCTCCAGAGACGCGATAGACATCGTTAAGCTGGCTAACGTTTTTAATCAGAGCGTATAAATCTGATTGTTTCAGCGACGGCGTTTTTAGATTCACTTCGTAAAGTTTATCTACCGTGCAACTGAAGATCGTGCCTTGACCACAGCCGCTGGTAACAATGCGGCGCTTCATCTTCTCTTGCCAGTCTGAGATCCCTGTGCCCGCATGGGTCGTGACATCGACAAGTTCCCGATCCCAATCGACATTAACCGAAGCTATGAGTGAGAGATCCTCAATCAGTTTTTGATTTCTGATGTAACCCAGTGTTAATGCTTCAGGCTCGGTACCCAGTGTCATTAAGGTGACCACTTCCATTCCGTCGACTCGGATAGTCAGCGGCAGCTCTCCCGGGATATGCGCATCGACGGCATCTCCGAATTCGTTCACTGCAACAACACCATGCGCAGGCCTTAGGCCCTCGTCACTTAAAGTGGGTTGTTGCGTATCGGAAGAATCTGTCATTAGCGAGTAGTCTTGAGAAAACTGTTTTCCTGTTAGAAGTCGCAACGGCGGTATAGGAGTAACCACCATTTGCCAATCCTTGAAAGCGCTGAGTGTACGTCAGCTTTGACAGTCGATGTGAGACTGTATCGCTGATACTGGACACATTTCACTCAGATCGTGGCACCTGATTGGTCCAGCTTGCCGGTTATCGCTTCTACGGGGCTCATCGGGCTGACAGCATCCTCGTCTTCCTCTTCGTCCGGATAAGCGCCGCACAGGCCGTGTTCTTCGAAGACTTGCTTTGCTTCCTCGTAACCCAATTCGCTTATTTCCGCATAGGATTTGAAATCCATCAGTGAGATTGCCCTGACATTAGGCTCTACGAGAACATTGAGTGAACGTCGAGCCTCATTAAGACGCTCGATGCTTTTTATATCAGTGGCACGCAGCAAGGTTTCTACCATACGGGGAATCGGAATAGATTCTGTAAACGGGTTGATTCTAGACATTAAAACTTTCCAGCCCGATAGGCTGGTGCCGAACCCGTAGTAATTAAACTGCTCGGGTATATGGCTAACGTTTATACCAATGATGTAGCCTTTTCCACCCAGCTTTTGGAGCATGACGTCTACAGGAAACGTATTGAGCACCGCACCATCGATGAGTAAGTCACCGTTTGGAACCGGAACCGGAGAAAAGATGCCCGGTAGCGAAATGGTACTGCGGACAACTTTCCACAATGGACCCCGATCATGTATCACTTCCTGGCCGTCAGCCAGGTTCGATGAAATACAAAAGTAGGGCGTCCAAAGATCTTCGATTTGCACGGTTTCGTAGACGCTTTTACAAAATTCAGTGAGCTTTGACGACTTCATTAGCGACACCAATGGCAGCGTGTAATCGTAGAGCGCTCTTTTGTTGGCAAAGGTAGAAGACAATTCCTTAATGTCTTCGTAACTATGGCCCATCGCCATTGCAGCACCCAGTAGGCCACCCATGCTTGAACCACCGATGTAGTCGATGGGGACGTTTTGCTCACTAATCAGTTTTTGAACACCTAGGTGAACATAACCTCGGGCACCGCCACCACTGAATACGATTCCTCTGGCCTGGTTTCTTAGGCGCCGTGCCAGACGATCAACATGGACTTTATCGTTCAGTCGCACGTGATAAAAGGTGTCGAGCTTGCGTAAATCCAACCAATTGCGCGTACCGGTGGGTCGTTCGGTGTCGCTGGGGTGCAGAAGTATCAGGTCGGTTGTCGGTTTTATTCTTGAACTACCGAACAAGGCTTCCAGTTTCTGTTCTACGTCCCGAACATCGACATTCTGATTACCATCAGCGTTGGCAACGAGTAGCACTCGATCTGCACGGTTAACACAACGTTTTGTCCACGTATTCCATTCCCGATCAGCGACATACACGATGGATTCAAACCGATTATCTTTATCATCCAGCCACTCTGCGATGGCCTGATTAAAGACATCATCAAAATCTGTCTGAGAAGCGCCGGTTCGTCCATACAGAATATCGAAACTGCGGGAGTCAATGGATAGCGTTGTTCCCAATTCACGCAAACTACCTTTAAGCTGATGGACAAAGCGTCTCAATGGCAATTTAGAATCTAAGGGAACAATCACAAAGTTTCGATCGGCGGTACTGTCGACTTCATTGCGTACATTTGCCACGTGTCTACGTACAACCAGTCTGGACAGTTGCAAAAGCAGCTCCGCCCTGGGGGCAACGATTTCGCTAAATGCTTCGCGGCTCAAAAATGCCATTGTCGATTCGCGCGCAGCAGTCACGCTCGCACTACGATTGGTATCGTCCAGGAGAGCAAGTTCACCGACTGTCTCTGGTGCTTTGACGTGGGCCATCCGCCGGTACTTTCCATCCGCGCCACGGGTTTCAACAACCAGTTTTCCGGAGACCGTAATGTATAAGCCGTCAGGAGCATCACCCTCCTCAAACAGGACCTCGCCTGAGCGGTATTGGCGGATTTCGGTCTGCTCCAATAGCTCATGCATGGTAGTCGTACTGACGTCACCAAAAAGACTTTGATAGGAACTCGCCAATGTGACCTTCCGGGATAATTCTGCAGCGGCGTCATAGACGGATGCCAGGATTCTTGAATCAATTTCAGAGAGTTGATCGAGAGCCGTGCGCGGAAATTCGGCAATGGTGGATTTCTTAATGGCGATGGCGGATACCAGAAATTTGCCGCCGTTGAGAACCGCGAAATCACCCGCGGTATCACCTTTATTTCTTGACTGTAGGTAGAACGTCTCGCAGGTGATAACGCATGGCATGTACAGGCCGAGCTCACCATCCACAACGACGTAAAGGTTTTCGCTTTGATCGCCAGCGCTGAATAGATGGCAGCCTTCTGCAACGTCAGTAAAGGAGATTAACGGCTCTATTCTCGACCACAGTTCCGGGGAGATAGATTCGAGCAGTGGTAGTTTTTTTAACTGCTTTAAGGCGCGTGAATCTTTCACAATACGAACCGGTGCTCAATGTCGTTATACGGTCCCTGTGTCGATACATTGGACAGCGAAAACCATGAAGCAGAAACGGCCACACGGATTGGGCGGCAGAGCAACATCTGTGGCTCAAGCCTTAGTAGTTCGCGAATTGTCATGCAGCGGCACAGGTTCATGCTCAAAGCCTCTCATTGTTCATACGTCCGGCCTGCAGAATCACAAACCGGTCGTAATGTGAGAGTCTACTCAGCCTGAAAGCTTATGTCAGCAAACCAGGCCGTGCCACTTTTATCAGCATTATCCCCATCGACCATGATTGCATAGCCGTCAATGTTGCTCACATTCTTGCCAAAGACTTCTTTGAAGTCAGCCGCGATATTCCGGCTTTGTGTGACCCATTCGCCAGTCTTGGAATCACCGGATTGCACAACAATGACTTTGGCTTTTTCGGTATAGGGATTCGTCCAGGTCTCTCCCAACGCTTCGTTGGACGACCAGACGTAGTTTATTGTCAAACTTTCCCAAGGCAATAAACCGTCTTTTACGGCAACGTAGATTCGGGCTGGAAAATCGTCACCACCGCGACTTCTCTCGTCAATATCGTCGTAGACGTTTCGTACTTTCCATGACCAGCTAATGATGGGGGTTTTATCAAGATCAATGACTTCTTCCTTGTATAGTATGGAAGCCGCGCCTTCTGTTGTGCCCTTTAGTACACGCAATCCGTCGTCTTCAACCAGCTCGTATAACGTATTACCGCTGAAGCTGTTTTCTTTCCAAAGTTCGAGGTTTTCTTCGGGAAAGGGGCCTATGGGGCTGCTATCCGCAGAATCCATACCGATTGCCAGGGCGCTGAATCCTAGACAGGTCGCCAACAATCCGGCTCTGCACAGGCTGATCCGGCCCTGCGATAGCAACTTGGCACGCGTTTGGGGGCCATGGGATGCCTTATTGTTCGTTAGCCTAAAAATGATTGCTTCCTCCAGAAAATTGATGCGTTTGGCCTTTAAATCAGAACCAGTACGCTTGAAAGTCCGTATCGCGTAATATTCAAAGACTCCGACCGCTAAAATTCCATTTCGTTACATTTAAATATGCCCAATCTAACTACCCAACGTCGTTTTTGGTGGTGCGCCTTCGGCACGATAATCACGATTTATGCGCTTATTATGGTTGGCGGCATAGTCCGGGCCACGGGTGCAGGTATGGGCTGTCCGGACTGGCCAACCTGTTTCGGCCAGTGGATTCCCCCCACCAGTGAATCGCAGCTCCCGGCGAATTATCAGGAAATTTATGCTGATAGAGGTTATGCGGAAACAACATTTAACGTCCGTAAAACGTGGACGGAATATCTAAACCGACTTTTGGGTGTTTTCACCGGATTTACGATCCTGGCAACCTTGATATTTTCAGCGCCTTATCGACGTAGCGAGCCTTCCGTTTTCTGGCTTTCGTTTTCCGCATTTGTGTTGGTCGGGGTCCAAGGTTGGTTGGGTTCTGTCGTGGTCGCAACCAACTTGCATACAGGAATAATCACGTTGCATATGTTGTTAGCACAGGTCATCGTCGGGTTGCTAATTGCGGCATTGGTTCGTTCGGCGCGCGGGCGCTACTCGAGTATTAAGATCGAACAACTACCGCGATTCTTTTACACCGTTATGGTCATTGCAATGATTGCAGGTTTATTGCAACTCGTACTCGGAACGCAGGTAAGGGAATCGGTTGATTTGATCGCTAGAAGCAGTGACTTCGCTGATCGACATCTGTGGATTGAGCGCTTGCCATTGATCTTTTCAATTCATAAATACCTGGCGATTCCATTGGTGATACTCAATGGATGGTTGATTCTGGCGGTACTGAACCAATCGACGTCGTCTTTGCTTCGTCGCCTTAGTTTGTTGTTGGCCGTATTTCTGCTCGGCACGATTGCCATTGGAATGAGTATGGACAGACTGCACTTACCGATGTTTGCTCAACCTTTACATCTATGGTTGGCATCATTGATTTTTGGCGTGCAGTTCGCGCTGATGTTGATCATCCAGCACGTTAAGGCACAACCTAAGGGTGTTGATGATTCGGCTATGTTGCAGGGATCCGTTTCAGGCTAGCAGATTTGCATGGCTGTGTAGATGCACAGTAAAAACCCGATGGATTGTTGAGTGGCGCCTAGTTTTCGCGCACAGTGATGACTCGATTAACAACTGAGTCAGGAATCAACAATGAAAAATCTCACACGGATGTGTCATCAAAAATGGGCCGCGTTCATCAACGGGTCAGTGCTTGCGCTCTCTTTTGTGTCAATGTCGGTAATGGCCAATGCGGATTTTCCAGTTGGCATGGATGTGCACACTGTCACACCGATGGAAAGCGCTTTTCAGAACGGAGAGGGAGATCCGCAATTCAACAACGACGTCGTAGCTGAGGAATCAACGTTAAATATCAATTCGGCAAGCGTGGTAGAGCTTGCCAATACGCTACCGGGAATCGGCATGCTAAAAGCTCAGCGTATTGTTGAGTGGAGGCGTAGCAACGGTCTTTTTGAATACAAGGACCAGCTGTTGGAAATACCCGGGATAGGCGTCAAAACCCTCGAGCGTATACAGCCGTTCTTTCACCTTGGCGAAACTCCATCCGCGATGCTTTCGGCCCCTTCTAATAAAACGGTTAATAAAAGCGCGCCGGTGCCCGCGCCCGCGCTCACTGATATTGTTCGTGGTGCCCTTGTTGATGCTGAACGGGCGCG